>NZ_JBSVVZ010000048.1:0-51008 GCF_054071875.1 Pseudomonas sp. SDO524_S393
TCGACTGCGCCGGAAGTGGGGCGAATTATAGACAGATAAAATTCGCCGTCAACACTTAATTTGAGTTTCTATCAAATAACCAAGACCGACCCACACAGCATCGTAGCGACTATATAGAAGAGGAACTTCAAATAACCCCAGCCTCCCTAAGCGCCTCCACATTCGCCGCTCCCAACCCTAATACCTGCTGCAACACCTGGACCGTGTGCTCCCCCAACAACGGCGGTGCAAGACGATATTCCACGGGCGTCTTGGACAGCCGTATAGGACTGGCAACCTGAGGCACGCTCCCAGCCAAGGCATGGGGTAACTCAATCGCCAAACCGCGAGCCTTTACCTGAGCGTCCGCGAAAACCTGCGCCAAGTCATTGATCGGCCCACACGGCACACCGACTTGCTCCAGCAGCGAAACCCATTCTGCCGTCGTCTTGAACACTGTCGCTTGGCGAATCAGCGGAATCAGCTGCGCCCGATTGGCCACCCGCAGCTTATTGGTCGCAAACCGAGGGTCATCCGCCCACTGCGGTTGACCCGCCGCTTCAGCGAACTTGCGAAACTGCCCATCGTTACCCACTGTCAGAATGAAATCACCGTCAGCCGTAGGAAAATCCTGATACGGCACGATATTCGGATGCGCATTCCCCAAACGCTTGGGCGGCACGCCCGTCGTCAGATAATTCATCGCCTGATTGGCAAGGCAAGCCACCTGCACGTCCAGCAAGGCCATGTCGATATGCTGACCACCACCGTCATGATCACGATGGGCCAATGCCGCCAGAATGGCCACGGTCGAATAAAGCCCGGTCAGAATATCCGTCAGCGCAACCCCAACTTTTACCGGCCCAGCGCCCTCGTCCCCCTCAGGGCGCCCGGTCAGGCTCATCAACCCACCCAACCCTTGAATCATGAAGTCGTAGCCCGCTCTCGCGGCATAAGGCCCTGTCTGGCCAAAACCCGTGATCGAGCAGTAGATCAACTCCGGATTGATCTCCTTGAGCGACTCATAATCCAGACCATACGCCGCCAACCCGCCAACCTTGAAGTTCTCGATCAAGATGTCCGACTTGGCCGCCAAGTCACGCACCAGCTTCTGCCCCTCTGGCTGCGTGAAGTCGATCGTCACCGACTCTTTATTACGATTGGCCGACAGGTAGTACGCCGCCTCACTGGTATTCTCACCAGAGGCGTCCTTAAGAAAGGGCGGCCCCCATGCACGCGTATCATCACCACTGACCGGCCGCTCGACCTTGATCACTTCAGCGCCAAGGTCTGCAAGGATCTGCCCGGACCAGGGCCCCGCCAGCACCCGTGATAAATCCAGTACCCGTAGGTGCGAAAGCGCGCCCATGTCCGTGCTCCTATTAATAGAACGCCTGAAGACCGGTCTGTGCACGCCCCAAAATCAGCGCATGCACGTCATGGGTACCCTCATAGGTATTCACCACCTCGAGGTTAACGAGATGACGCGCCACTCCAAATTCATCGGAAATACCGTTGCCACCCAACATGTCTCGGGCCATGCGCGCGATATCCAAGGATTTCCCACACGAGTTACGCTTCATGATCGAGGTGATCTCCACCGCCGCAGTCCCCTCATCCTTCATACGCCCCAGGCGCAAGCAGCCTTGCAGGGCCAGGGTGATCTCGGTCTGCATATCGGCCAGTTTCTTCTGGACCAGTTGCATCGCAGCCAGCGGACGGCCGAATTGCTGGCGATCCAGGGTGTACTGGCGTGCGGTGTGCCAACAGAATTCAGCAGCCCCCAGGGCCCCCCAGGAAATGCCATAACGCGCCGAATTCAGGCACGTGAACGGCCCTTTAAGACCCCGGACATCCGGGAAGATATTTTCTTCCGGCACAAACACGTTATCCATCACGATCTCGCCGGTGATGGACGCCCGCAGACCGACCTTGCCGTGAATCGCCGGGGCACTCAGCCCCTTCCAACCCTTCTCCAGGACAAACCCTCGGATGTCACCCGCATCATCCTTGCCCCACACCACAAACACATCCGCGATAGGGCTGTTGGTGATCCACATCTTGGCGCCTGTCAGGCTGTAGCCACCGTCTACCTTGCGCGCCCGCGTAACCATCGCGCCGGGATCAGAACCGTGGTTGGGCTCAGTCAGGCCGAAGCACCCAATCCATTCGCCAGACGCCAGCTTCGGCAAGTACTTCTGCTTCTGCGCCTCAGTGCCAAACTCGTTGATCGGCACCATGACCAATGACGATTGCACACTCATCATCGACCGATAACCGGAGTCGACCCGCTCCACCTCACGCGCAATCAGCCCATAGCTGACGTAATTCAAGCCGCTGCCGCCGTACTGCTCGGGAATCATCGCGCCCAGGAGGCCGGTTTCACCCATTTCACGAAAGATGGCGGGATCGGTTTTTTCATGACGGAAAGCTTCGAGTACACGCGGCGCCAACTTGTCCTGCGCGAATTGCTCAGCGCTGTCACGCACCATGCGCTCTTCTTCGGTGAGCTGCTGATCCAACAGCAATGGATCGATCCAATTGAAGCTTGCCTTGCCAGCCATGAATGAGCCCTCGTTGAAAAATTCAAAAGTCGTGCATGGAGCCTAGGCCGGACGCTCACAGAGGGCAAACGAGGTTTGCGCATAGGGTTGTGCTAATTTCTCACTTCGAAACATTTCACAGGGGCGCAGCAGCGCTTGATCAGTGAGTACTAGGTACATGCGCAGAAAAATTCCCAGCACCACCGCCCTCGTCAGCTTTGAAGCTGCGGCCCGCCACGAAAGCTTTACCAAAGCGGCGAACGAGCTTTCCCTCACCCAGGGCGCCATCTGTCGGCAGATCGCCAGCCTTGAGGAGTTCTTGAGTGTCGAGCTGTTTCGCCGCTCGCGACGCGGGGTCAAGCTCACCGAAGCGGGACTCTCATACAGCCGTCGTGTTGCCGCGCAACTGGACGCCGTCGAGCGCGATACCCTGTCAGTCATGGGGCAACAGGGTGCAAACACCATTGAGTTGGCCGTCGTCCCCACTTTCGGCACTCAGTGGCTGATCCCACGCCTAAAGGATTTTCAGCGCCAACACCCTGAAGTCACGGTCAACCTCACCAACCGAACGCGTCCGTTCCTGTTTGCCGATACCGAATTCGACGCCGCTATCTACTTTGGGGATGCCGACTGGTCCGGCACCGAATCTCACAGGCTAATGGGAGAAAACCCCGTGCCCGTGTGCAGCCCGCGGCTATTGGGGACTCGAACACGGTTCAGCCCTCAGGAAATCGCCGAACTGCCATTACTGCAACAGACCACTCGGCCCTATGCATGGCGCCAGTGGCTCAACGCGCAACAGCTCAACGTTCCCCGCGACATGACAGGTCCTCGTTACGAGCTATTCTCGATGTTGTCCCAGGCGGCCATGCATGACATGGGAATTGCGTTGATTCCACCCTTTCTGATCCAGCGAGAGCTGGAGGAGCAGCGACTGGTCATCGCACACCCAGAGGCATTGAGCAGCTCAAAGGCCTATTACCTGATGATTCCCGAAAGAAAGGTCGAATCTGCATCCTTGCAAGCCTTTAGAGACTGGCTGATTGACCAGTCCCAACGTTATAACCCCTGAATTTAAAGGATATGGCCGATTCTTGACCCTGTAGTCAGATAAAAATAAGACCTACAGATATAAGTGAATGTCGCATTTAAACAGACTGTACTTGTCAGCCTGAAATCGACGTATTAGCCAGTAATTTCATGGCTTGTAGCGACTTTCACAAGCCAATGCACGACCATTCACGCCAATCATGGAAAAAGCCGTATAAATCACCTGAAACCCTTTAAACACTTGTATTTAAAGCGGTTATTTTGGCGTGTTGCGACAATCAGTCACAGGGTGACTTGTAGTTAATTTTTCGTCACCCGTCATAATCTCTTGAAGGCCGTAAAGTTCGCCTGCAAAATGCCGCGCCCCGCTGTCATTTCAGCGGGATCGTGCTGATCGGCCGCCCCAGCTGCGCCACTCACGGTGCACTGGCCTTTTTACAAAAAGATCAAAAGCAAAAAGATCATGCAGGAGATTTGACGTGCACATTGGTGTTCCTCTCGAAACCCAGACCGGTGAAACGCGGGTGGCAGCCACCCCGGAAACCATCAAGAAGCTGATCGGCCAGGGCCATAAGGTCACTGTACAAAGCGGAGCCGGCATTCAGGCCAGCGTCGTGGACAGTGCCTATGAAACGGCAGGCGCAACCATTGGCAGTGCCAGCGATGCGTTTGGCGCAGAGCTGATTCTCAAGGTGGTAGCCCCCAGCGACAGCGAACTTACGCTGATCAAAAGCGGCACTGTTCTGGTGGGCATGCTCAACCCGTTCAGCAACGAAACCATTAACAGGCTGGCCGAACGCGGCATCACCGCCTTCGCTCTCGAAGCGGCCCCGCGCACCTCGCGCGCCCAGAGCCTTGACGTGCTGTCCTCGCAAGCCAACATCGCCGGCTACAAGGCCGTGCTGCTGGCGGCCCATCACTACCCACGCTTCATGCCGATGCTGATGACCGCCGCTGGCACCGTGAAAGCTGCGCGCGTGTTGATTCTGGGTGCTGGCGTTGCAGGCTTGCAGGCCATCGCTACAGCGAAACGTCTGGGCGCCGTGATCGAAGCCTCCGACGTGCGCCCAGCCGTGAAAGAGCAGATCGAATCCCTCGGCGCCAAGTTCGTCGACGTGCCCTACGAAACCGATGAAGAACGCGAATGCGCCGTCGGCGTCGGCGGTTATGCGCGCCCGATGCCCACAAGCTGGATGCAGCGCCAGGCCCTGGCCGTGCACGAACGCGCCAAGCAGGCCGACATCGTCATCACCACCGCACTGATCCCGGGCCGCAAGGCACCGACCCTGCTCAGCGCCGACACCGTCGCGCAGATGAAACCCGGCTCCGTAGTGATCGACCTCGCTGCCGCCCAAGGTGGTAACTGCCCGCTGACTGTTGCCGACCAAGTGGTTGTCGAGCACGGCGTGACTATCTGTGGCCCGACCAACCTGGCCGGTGCAGTCGCCGCCGACGCATCAGCCCTCTATGCGCGCAACCTGCTGGACTTCCTGAAGCTGGTCTTCACCAAGGAAGGGCAGTTTGAAATCAACCTCGAAGACGACATCGTCGCCGCGTGCTTGATGTGCCGCGACGGCCAAGTCATCCGCAAAAACGCCTAAACAGGGATTCAGACGATGGAAGAGCTTATCTCCCCCGGTATCTACAACCTGATCATCTTTGTGCTGGCGATTTATGTCGGTTACCACGTGGTCTGGAACGTGACCCCCGCGCTGCACACGCCATTGATGGCGGTGACCAACGCGATTTCGGCAATCGTGATCGTCGGCGCCATGCTGGCTGCGGCCCTCACCGTGACCCCGCTGGGCAAAATCATGGGCACCCTCGCGGTGGCTCTGGCGGCGGTCAACGTGTTCGGCGGTTTTTTGGTGACACGTCGCATGCTTGAGATGTTCAAGAAGAAAGCCCCGAAAGTAAAAGAAGAGGCGTCCAAGTAATGAGCATGAATCTCGTCACGACGCTCTACTTGATCGCGTCGATCTGTTTCATCCAGGCTCTCAAGGGCCTGTCGCACCCAACCACTTCACGACGCGGCAACCTGTTCGGCATGCTCGGCATGGCGCTGGCGGTGTTCACCACCGTCGGCCTCATCTATAAGCTGGGGGCCGAGCTGGCAACTGCTGGCATTGGCTACGTGATTGTCGGCCTGCTGATCGGCGGCACCGCCGGGTCGATTATGGCCAAGCGCGTAGAGATGACCAAAATGCCGGAGCTGGTGGCGTTCATGCACAGCATGATCGGCCTGGCTGCGGTCTTCATCGCAATCGCCGCCGTGGTCGAGCCGCAGTCTTTGGGCATCGTCAAACACCTGGGCGATTCGATTCCTGCCGGTAACCGCCTGGAGCTGTTCCTCGGTGCCGCCATCGGTGCAATCACCTTCTCCGGTTCGGTGATCGCCTTCGGCAAACTGTCAGGCAAGTACAAGTTCCGCCTGTTCCAGGGCGCACCGGTACAGTTCGGCGGCCAACACAAACTGAACCTGGTTTTGGGCCTGACCACCCTCGGCCTGGGCCTGGTGTTCATGTTCACCGGCAATCTCACTGCCTTTGCGCTGATGCTGGCGCTGGCTTTCGTGCTTGGCGTGCTGATCATCATCCCGATCGGCGGCGCCGACATGCCAGTGGTCGTCTCGATGCTCAACAGCTATTCCGGCTGGGCGGCGGCGGGAATCGGCTTCTCGCTGAACAACTCGATGCTGATCATCGCCGGCTCTCTGGTGGGCTCGAGCGGCGCAATCCTGTCGTACATCATGTGCAAGGCGATGAACCGGTCCTTCTTTAATGTATTGCTCGGTGGTTTCGGCAATACCTCGGATGCCACGGCGGCAACCGGCTCAAAAGAAGCACGTCCGGTGAAGTCCGGCTCGGCAGACGACGCCACCTTCCTGCTGACCAACGCCGACACCGTGATCATCGTGCCGGGCTACGGTCTGGCAGTGGCGCGCGCGCAGCATGCCCTCAAGGAACTGACCGAAAAACTGACCCATCACGGCGTCACCGTTAAGTACGCCATTCACCCGGTCGCCGGTCGCATGCCCGGGCACATGAACGTGCTGCTGGCCGAGGCCGAAGTGCCTTACGACCAGGTGTTCGAGATGGAAGACATCAACTCCGAATTCGGCCAGGCCGATGTGGTTTTGGTACTGGGCGCCAACGACGTGGTCAACCCGGCTGCCAAGAACGACCCGAACTCGCCGATTGCCGGCATGCCGATCCTCGAAGCGTTCAAGGCCAAGACCATCATCGTCAACAAGCGCTCAATGGCCAGCGGCTATGCCGGCCTGGACAACGAGCTGTTCTACCTGGACAAGACCATGATGGTGTTCGGCGACGCCAAGAAAGTTATCGAAGACATGGTCAAGGCCGTCGAATAACACTGCTTCAGCGCAATACCCGAAACCCCGGCCTCTTGTAGGCTGGGGTTTTTTATTGCCGCATGAAACCCGACCAAAGGCTCTAAATCGCTGCCTGGCATTCGACCATGGTAGCGGGCCGAAATTTTTTGAAATCACTAAACTGCGCACCTTGCCTCCGTAGCCCGAGATAACAATCCATGTACCGTGATCGTATCCGCTTGCCTTCATTGTTGAACAAGGTCATGAGCGCGGCAGAGGCCGCCGCTCTGATCGAGGACGGCATGACCGTCGGCATGAGCGGCTTCACCCGTGCCGGTGAAGCCAAGGCCGTCCCCCACGCCCTGGCCGAACGCGCCAAGACCTCGCCGCTGAAAATCACCTTGATGACCGGCGCCAGCCTGGGCAATGACCTGGACAAGCAACTGACCGAAGCCGGCGTGCTGTCCCGACGCATGCCGTTCCAGGTCGACAGCACCTTGCGCCGCGCCATCAACGCAGGCGAAGTGATGTTTATCGATCAGCATTTGTCGGAAACCGTCGAACAACTGCGCAACAACCAGCTCAAGTTGCCGGACATCGCCGTGATCGAAGCGGTCGCGATCACCGAACAAGGCCATATCGTGCCCACGACCTCTGTCGGCAACTCGGCCAGCTTTGCGATTTTCGCCAAACAAGTGATCGTGGAGATCAACCTCGCGCACAACCCGAACCTGGAAGGGCTGCACGACATCTATATTCCGACCTACCGGCCAACCCGAACACCGATTCCATTGGTAAAGGTCGACGACCGTATTGGCAGCACCGCGATTCCGATCCCACCGGAAAAAATCGTCGGCATCGTCATCACCCAGCAAGCCGACTCAGCCTCCACCGTGACGCCGCCGGACGTTGACACCCAAGGCATCGCCAATCACCTGATCAACTTCCTCAAGCAGGAAGTCGAGGCCGGACGCATGACCAACAAGCTCGGTCCGTTGCAGGCCGGGATTGGCAACATTGCCAATGCGGTGATGTGCGGGCTGATCGAATCCCCGTTCGAAGCACTGACCATGTATTCGGAAGTGCTGCAGGACTCGACTTTCGACTTGATCGACGCCGGCAAGCTGAGCTTTGCGTCCGGCAGTTCGATCACGCTGTCGGAACGGCGCAACGCCGATGTGTTTGGCAATTTGGAGCGCTATAAAGAGAAGCTGGTATTGCGCCCGCAGGAAATTTCCAACCACCCGGAAGTGGTGCGCCGGCTGGGCATCATTGGCATCAACACGGCGCTGGAGTTCGACATCTACGGCAACGTCAACTCAACCCACGTCTGCGGCACGCGCATGATGAACGGGATTGGCGGCTCCGGCGACTTCGCTCGCAATGCTCACCTGGCGATCTTTGTGACCAAGTCGATTGCCAAGGGCGGCGCGATTTCCAGTGTGGTGCCCATGGTGAGTCACGTGGACCATACCGAGCATGACGTCGACATTCTTGTCACCGAAGTCGGTCTGGCCGACCTGCGTGGCCTTGCCCCAAGGGAGCGGGCGCGTGTGATCATCGACAACTGCGTACACCCTGCCTATCGCGATGCACTGAACAGCTACTTCACTGCCGCCTGCGCCCTCGGCGGGCATACACCTCACATCCTGCGGGATGCGCTGAGCTGGCACATTAACCTGGAAGAAACCGGGCACATGCTCAAGGGTTGATTGATACAGATTCGGGCTGATGCAAACACAGTTTCATCAGCTCGATTTCACCAGGGCTAGATTATTAAAAAACTGTACTACTGTACCGGCCTTTTCTTACCGAAATATCCTACCTCTCAGACTGAAAACACTTATTTTGCACTATTTCAGTGCAGACAAGTACAGTTGCCCCATTTACGAACAGTACAGCCCTCTTAAACAGTTAACTGGCCCCTCACAATACAGGTGAACTGTATCTAGAGAGTCTTGCCCGGGAAGAGGATCATTGGCATCAGTTAAACCACTACCTAATCCCGCCACAAGCGGAAGGATGTCATCATGGAACGTACACTCAGTTCCGATCTGTTCTTCGAAGAAAAAGCTGTAAACACCCAGGCTTCCCTGCCTTTGCGCGTTCTCGCCAACCTGATGTTGTGGCAGCGCCGCATCTCCAGCCGCCACCAACTGGCTCGTCTGGATTCGCGTCTGCTGGCTGACGCCGGTATCAGCGAAGCTCAACGCTACGAAGAGCTGAGCAAGCCGTTCTGGCGCTGATTGGCGCCCGCTGGCCCTGACCCGACGGGTTAACCGCCAGCACCCTGATTCGACAAGACAAAGCCCGCCCCGGGAAACCGGAGGCGGGCTTTGTTGTTTCTGGAGGTTTACCATCTTGAACAGATGTCGTTTTGAACAATAGGTACAGTTTAAAAAATATAACAGTTAAGCAGTACAATTTGACTTCTGTGTATCTGTATCGGTTACTGCATGCCCCTCAACATGGTGTCCCAATACCCTTGAAAGGTGCTCACCATGGATACGCACACCTCTTTCTTTAAGCGATGGTTACTCCGCGTCGCCTGCAATCTGGTCAGGTGGGCACGCCACGCTCAGGAGCGACGCCAGCTCGCTCAACTGGATCCCCGGGAATTGTCGGATGCGGGCATCAGTCAGGGCGACCGGATGGCCGAGCTGGCCAAGCCGTTCTGGCGTGACTGATCGGTCAAGGTACTTTCCGAACGGACAAACGGCGGATTAATATCCCGCCATCAGGTGGCGAACCTTTTGGAACAGGCGTCTGATCCACAATGGCTGCATTGCACCACCTCATTTGTCCATCCAGGAGCTATCCCATGTCTCGTCTTCGCCTGTTGAGCGCCGCCGCCCTCTTGACCTTGGCAGCCAACGCCAGTGCAACCAGCTTCATCGTGACCACCGACTCCATCGTCGGCGCCCTGAAAGCCACGTCCGACGCAAGCTCCGATGCCACTTCGTCCTTGCGCGACAACAAGATCGTGCGCGCCGCCCGTGACGACGCTGCCAGCTTTGTCGCCAGCGAAGGCGCCATTCGGGGCGTGAAGCTGGAAAGCGCCCTGGCACAGATTCGCCAACAGGCCCCGCAATTGAATGCAGCGACAGATACCCAACTGGCCCAGGCGATCCTGGCTATCTAAGCAAAGAGGTTGCGCCGGGAGTGCTCGCCGCTCCCCGCGCCTTCGCGCTGGCTCTCGCCCGGGCATTGCGCTAGCCTTGGCACTCGCTTTCCGTAGTCGAGTCCCATGGCTTTTTCTTACCGCCGTTTGATACTCCCTGTATTGTTTTGCGCCTGCGGGTCACCTTTGGCTTCGGCTTTTGACCTGACCACCCAGAACACCGTCGTGACCGCCTACGCCACCAGCAAGGTGACCTCTGCGCCCTTCGACAGGAAAGTGGTACTGGCCGCCCGAGAGGACGCTGCCGCGTTCATCGCCACTGACGGTCGATGGCGTGGGGCGAGGCTGGAATCCGCTCTGGACCGCCTGCGCCACATCCGGCCAAAACTTAACGCCAGCGACCTTGAACTGGCGCAAGCAATTCTCGTCCAATAATCATCTTTGTATTTCGGAGTCTTTCCATGCGTAGCCCGCTGATCGCCGCCGCTCTCGGCCTGCTGTTGTTGGCCGATGTCGCCCACGCACAAACCCTGAAGGCCACCAGTAACATCATCGTTCGCGCCTCGGCCCGCACGATCGATTTCACGTCCGATACCACCACCTCCATCCGCGACTCCAAAATCGTGCGCGAAGCCCACGATGACGCCGCCAGCTTCGTCGCCACCAACGGCGAAATCCGCGGCGCGCAACTGGAAGCCGCGTTCGACACCCTGCGCACCCGTGTGCCGGAAGCCCGTGACGCCTCTGACCAGACCCTCGCCGAAGCCATCCTCGCACTGTGAGGCGGCTCAACGCCTGGCTGCTGGCCGGGGCGGTACTGCTCAGCGCAGGTACCGCCCACGCCAGCCTGCAACTGCGGCTCAAGACCGAAGGCTTGAGCCCGGCCGAACAGCAGGCCAGCCAGACGTTGCTCGATGACGCGATGCGCGCACTGCCGCCGCGTTTCATCGAGCAGTTGGACCGGCGCATCGATGTCGGCTGGACCGACAAGATGCCCAAAAACGCCTACGGCCAGGCTTCGCTGGTGTCCGAACTGGACCTCAACAGCAACCTCTTGGCCGGCTTGACCGACGGCAGCGCCGCCAGTCAAAAAACCAACCGCCCCCACGGCACCGTGCGCGAGGAAATGCTCGCCACCGTGCTGCACGAACTCACCCACATTTATGACCGGGCGCGACTCTGGTCCGGCGACGAACGCGCGCTGATCCAGCGCTGCAGCCGCCAGAACAGCATCACCGGGCTGATCGGTCTGCCTGACCAATGTCGGGGCCAGAATGACCGTCGCTTCACCCTCAGTGATGACCCGCGCCTGCTGGACCTCGCCGGCTGGCCGCAATACGTGGGTCGACGCGGTGAGCGCGAGCAGCATAACCGCCAGGTGGCCCGCAGCCCGGACATCTACGAAACCACCAGCCCGCTGGAGTTCGTGGCGGTCAACATGGAGTACTTTCTCCTCGACCCGAGCTACGGTTGCCGTCGCCCCGCGCTGTTCCGCTATTACCAGCAACACTTCGGCTGGGCCCCGCCCAAACAGGACACTTGCGCCAAGACCTATGCATTCCTCAACGC
The DNA here is from genome assembly GCF_054071875.1 of Pseudomonas sp. SDO524_S393. NCBI lineage: Bacteria > Pseudomonadati > Pseudomonadota > Gammaproteobacteria > Pseudomonadales > Pseudomonadaceae > Pseudomonas > Pseudomonas sp. SDO524_S393. The sequence goes on from NZ_JBSVVZ010000048.1 coordinate 11,597, forward strand.
CGGCAACGACTTCGCCAAGACCCCTCTGGGCCAGGTCGACCCGGAGCGGGTGTATGAAATCGATTACCTGTTGGCCGAAGCCAACCAGAACCTGGTAAGCCGCTGGGGCCACAGCATGCTGCGTCTGGTGATCTGCGCGCCTGGGCGCCCGCGCGGCCCGGATTGCCGGCTGGACCTCGACCAGCACCTGGTGCTGTCCTATCGCGCCTTCGTGGGTGATGTGCAGTTGTCGAGCTGGGATGGCCTGGTCGGTAAATACCCATCTCGGCTGTTCGTTTTGCCACTGGCCCAAGTGATCGACGAATACACCAAGACCGAATTGCGCGGCCTGGCTTCCGTGCCGTTGAAGTTGAGCCGGCAGGAAATCAACGACACCGTCGAACATGCCGCCGAAATGCACTGGAGCTACGACGGCAGCTACTACTTCCTGTCGAACAACTGCGCCGTCGAAAGCCTGAAACTGTTACGCAGCGGCAGCGCCAACCCGCAACTGACCGGCCTGGACAACATCACCCCCAACGGCCTGCTGGAAGTACTCCAGGCCCGCGGCCTGGCCGATACCAGCGTGCTGAACGACAAACGCGAGGCCTTGCGCCTGGGTTACCACTTCGACTCGTTCCGCGAGCGTTACCAGGCCATGTTCGATGTGCTGCGCAAACACCTGCCGATCAAACAAACCCAAGTCGAAGACTGGCTGTCACTCAGCGCCGAGGAGCGTCGCCAGTGGTTTGGCCAAGCGGACTTGCGTACCAGTGCCGCGCTGCTGTTGCTGGAGCAAGCCAGCTTTCGCAAGCAACTGATGCTGGCCCAGGACGAGGTCAAACAACGCTACCTCGGCGCCCGTGAACTGAAAAACGGCGGCATGGAGCAGGCCAACGCCACGCTGCAACAGATCCTCGCCAACAGTGGCTTCCTGAGCCGTCCGGCAGAACTGCTGGGTAGCGGCGGCTACGGTCTGCCACAGCCGTCCGAGTCCAAGCGATTGGAGTCCGAAAGCGCCGAGCGCCAGAAACAATTGCAGTCGCTGACGGGTGAACTGGACAAACAGGTGAGGGCGCTGCTGGACCCTTCCCGCGCAGCCGAAATCGCCGCCTGCGAGGCCAACCTCAAGCAGGTGGGCGAACACCTGCGGGCGCTGCATAAAGCCTCCGGCGGGCTCGAACTGCCCTAAAATGTGGGAGCTGGCTTGCCTGCGATAGCGGTGGGCAAGGCAACGATGCGGCGACCCGACAAGCCAGCTCCCACATTGAATCTCCATCTATTGAGTGATTGTGTTTTTTCCCTTCGTCACCTGTTTTTCCGGCGAAAGCTGGCTGAAAGCTTCCAGGACTAGGATCGCCCCCACTGTCGGCAACAGACCGGCTGTTAACAACAACAATGGTGATTCCCGATGTCCGCTCCTACCCGCCTTTTTGCCCCGACTCCACCCGCACGTCTCGTGACTTTCGTTCTGCGCTGACCCGACCCGGTTCGCCATTCCCTAGCCGCGCTACGCCTGGAGTACTCCTATGCTGACTTTCCTTGGCTTTGCCATGGTCATTACGTTCATGTTCCTGATCATGACCAAGCGCCTGTCCGCGCTGATCGCCCTGATCATCGTGCCGATCCTGTTCGCGCTGTTCGGTGGTTTCGCGCCGAAGATCGGCCCGATGATGCTCGAAGGCATCACCAAGCTCGCGCCGACCGGCGTGATGCTGATGTTCGCCATCCTCTACTTTGCCCTGATGATCGACTCCGGCCTGTTCGACCCGGCCGTGCGCAAGATCCTCAAACTGGTGAAGGGCGACCCCCTGAAAGTATCCGTTGGTACCGCCGTGCTGGCCCTGGTCGTGTCCCTCGACGGTGACGGCGCCACCACCTACATGATCTGCGTGGCCGCCATGCTGCCGCTGTACCAGCGCATCGGCATGAGCCCGCGGATCATGGCCGGCTTGATCATCCTCGCCGGTGGCGTCATGAACATGACCCCCTGGGGCGGCCCGACCGCCCGTGCCGCCAGTGCGCTGCATGTCGACCCCTCGGATATTTTCGTACCGATGATTCCGGCGATGCTGGCGGGTGTGATCGCGATCCTGGTGATCGCCTATATGTACGGCAAACGCGAACGGGCACGCCTGGGTGAACTGCACCTGCAGGGCGATGAAATCGACCACAGCGAAATCAGCGTGTCGCAGTACCCGGACGCCCGCCGTCCGAAGCTGATCTGGTTCAACGGCGCCCTGACTTTCGCCCTGATGTGCACGCTGATCGCCGGCCTGCTGCCGCTGCCTGTACTGTTCATGGTGGCATTCAGTATCGCGATGATCGTCAACTACCCGTGCCTGCAACAGCAAAAAGACCGCGTCGCCGCCCACGCCGGCAGCGTACTCGCCGTGGTCGGGCTGATCTTCGCCGCCGGTATCTTCACTGGCATTCTGTCGGGCACCGGCATGGTCGACGCCATGTCCAAGAGCCTGCTGGCCGTGATCCCGCAAGCCATGGGTCCTTACCTCGCAGTGATCACTGCGCTGGTGAGCATGCCGTTCACCTTCTTCATGTCCAACGATGCCTTCTACTACGGCGTATTGCCGGTACTGGCCGAAGCCGCCAGCCACTATGGCATCACCGCCGTGGAAATGGCCCGTGCCTCCATCGTTGGCCAGCCCGTGCACTTGCTCAGCCCGTTGGTCCCTTCGACTTACCTGCTGGTCGCCCTGGCGGGGATCGAATTTGGCGATCACCAGCGCTTTACCCTGAAGTGGGCAGTGCTGGTGTGCCTGTGCATAATGTTCGCCGCTTTGCTGATGGGGATTTTTCCGCTGTTCAGCACTCTATAATCCTACCGACTCACCGCGCGGCGCTGCAGCTGGCGCGGTTTAACACTTGCTCAAAGGAATACACATGGAATGGCTGACCAATCCGGAAATCTGGATTGCCTTCTTCACCCTGACGGCCCTCGAGATCGTCCTGGGCATCGATAACATCATCATGATTTCGATCCTGGTCAGCCGCATGCCCAAGCATATGCAGGCCCGCACCCGGATCTTCGGCCTGGCGCTGGCCATGGTCACGCGAATCCTGCTGTTGTTGTCGATCACTTGGGTCATGCAACTCACCGCCGACCTGTTCGTGGTCTTCGGCCAGGGCATTTCCGGTCGCGACCTGATCCTGTTCTTCGGTGGCTTGTTCCTGCTGTGGAAAAGCTCCCAGGAGATGTACCACGCCCTGGAAGGCGAAGATGAAACCCACGACGAACCGAAAGGCGCCGGCGGCAAGTTCATCTACACCATCGTGCAGATCGCGATCATCGACATCGTGTTCTCCCTGGACTCGGTCATCACAGCTGTCGGCATGGTCTCCCATGTGCCGGTCATGGTTGCCGCAATCATCGTCGCCGTGCTGGTGATGATGCTGGCCGCGGGTACCATCAGCGCGTTCATCGACAAGCACCCGTCGCTGAAAATGCTGGCCCTGTCGTTCCTGCTGGTAGTGGGTACCGTGCTGATCGCCGAATCCTTCGACGTGCACGTACCAAAAGGCTACGTCTACTTCGCCATGGCGTTCTCGCTGGCGGTGGAAGCGGTGAACATCAAGATGCGCACCGCCATCGCGAAAAAGAAGAAACAACAGGACCCGGTGAAACTGCGCAAGGACATTCCGGGTCAATAACCCGAACGCCGCGTGATCATTCCCGCGCTCTGCGTGGGAATGCCTCGTGGGACGCTCTGCGTCCCGCAGGTTTCATGACAGTTTTGTTTCAATCCCCACTTCAGCTATGCGATGCTGGCGCAGAGCCCATTCGCCAACTACAGCTTAAGTACAAGACGTAGAGCGGCACGCGGCAAATTTCCTTCGCCCTGATTGGGGCGCACCCACACGGGGGGCCGAGCATGCTGACCTTGCTCAATCTGCTTTCCGCCGTGACCCTGTTGATCTGGGGCACGCACATCGTCCGTACCGGCATCTTGCGGGTCTACGGCTCCAACTTGCGTCAAGTCATCGGGCAAAACATGTCCAGGCGCTGGCTGGCATTTGTCGCCGGCATCCTGGTGACCGCCATGGTGCAAAGCAGCAACGCCACCGCAATGCTGGTCACGTCTTTTGTCGGCCAGGGCCTGATGGGCCTCACCCCCGCATTGGCCACCATGCTCGGCGCCGATGTCGGTACCGCACTGATGGCGCGGGTACTGACATTTGACCTGTCCTGGCTGTCGCCGCTGCTGATCTTTCTCGGGGTGATCTTCTTCCTGTCGCGCAAGCAGACGCGGGCAGGGCAGATGGGACGTGTCGGCATCGGCCTCGGGCTGATCATCCTCGCCCTGCAACTGATCGTCGAAGCGGCCGGGCCGATTACCCATGCCCAGGGCGTGAAGGTGCTGTTCGCGTCACTGACCGGCGACATCCTGCTCGACGCCCTGGTCGGTGCCCTGTTCGCGATGATTTCCTACTCCAGCCTGGCCGCCGTCCTGCTGACCGCCACCCTGGCCGGTGCCGGTGTAATCGGCTTGCACGTCGCCATCGGCCTGGTGATCGGCGCCAATATCGGCAGCGGTGTGCTGGCCTTTCTCAGCACCAGCATGCAAAACGCCGCCGGTCGTCAGGTGGCCCTGGGCAGCCTGTTGTACAAACTGATCGGCCTGCTGCTGATCATCCCGGTCCTTGATCCGCTCGTACGCTGGATGGATGGCCTGGACTACAGCGCCCAAGGCATGGTCATCACCTTCCACCTGCTCTACAACGTCAGTCGTTGCCTGATCCTGCTGCCCACAATCAGCCCGATGGCACGCTTGTGTGCCTGGCTGCTGCCCGAGCGCGAAGAGAGCAACGGCAAGGCCAAGCCGCGCCACCTCGACCTGGCCGCCCTGACCACGCCCAGCCTGGCGTTGGCCAACGCGGCGCGGGAAACCCTGCGCCTGGGCGACCTGATCGACAATATGCTCGGCGCCATGCAGGAGGTGTTGCGCGGCAAACAAACCGCCATCACCCAGGAAATGCGCAGCCTCAGCGATGACGTCGAATCGCTGTACAGCGCGATCAAACTCTACCTGGCGCAAATGCCCCGGGAGGACCTCAGCGAGCAAGACAGCCGGCGCTGGGCGGAAATCATCGAGCTGTCGATCAACCTCAAGCTGGCCGGCGACCTGATCGAGCGCATGCTGCGCAAAGTCCAACAGCAGAAAACCTCGCAACGCCGGCAGTTCTCGGAAGTCGGCCTGGAAGAACTCACCGGCCTGCACAGCCAGTTGATCGCCAACCTGCGCCTGGGCCTGTCGGTGTTCCTCAGCGCCGACCCGGAAAGCGCACGCCAGTTACTGCGTGAGAAACGCCGCTTCCGCGCCCAGGAGCGCCGCCTGGCCCATGCCCACGTCAGCCGCCTGCAACGCAAAATCGTGCAGAGCCTGGAAACCAGCTCGCTGCACCTGGAACTGATTGCCGACATGAAGCGCCTCAATTCACTGTTTTGCAGCAGCGCCTATGTAGTGTTGGAAACGTCCGACACCGGCGCACTCTCCGCCGAAGATATTGCCGACATCACACATTCGCCCTGAACGGATGATGGCCCGTGAAGTCAGTTAACACTGACCTCACTCGCCAGGAAGCTTGTTATGCGTCGCCTGTTACTTGCCTGCCTGCTCGTGGGTTCTGCCCACACCTTTGCCTTTGACCGCCTGCAAGTCGAGGGTTACGCCCTGCCCAATGGCCTGCAATTGCTGCTCAAACCGGGCACCGAGCGCGGGCATGTGGCCATCCGCCTGGTGGTCGGCGTGGGCCTGGATGACTTCCGTTGCGAGGACAAGGAACTGCCGCACCTGCTGGAACATTTGCTGTTCAGCGGCATCGATGGCGGCGGCGAGGGCGATCTGGAAGACCGCATGCAAGCCCTGGGCGGCGAGTGGAACGCCTACACCAGCAATGCCGACACCACCTTCGTGATCGAGGCGCCTGCGCAAAACCAGCGCAAAGTGCTCGACCTGCTGCTGGCAATCCTGACCCGTACCGAACTGACCGATGCAAATATCAAGGCCGCCAAACAGGTGGTCGAACGTGAGGACGGCGGTCACTACTCACACCTGCAACGCCTGCTGGATCGCCAGGACCTGGGCCACAACGCCAGCAACCAGCTCGCAGTCGAACTGGGCCTCAAATGCGCCGAGCGCGCCGAGGTCGATCACTTGACCCGCGACCAGTTGGAGAGCCTGCGCAAAAACTGGTACGCGCCCAACAACATGACCCTGATCATCGTCGGCGACCTCGACAAGCTGCTGCCGGCCTACCTGGAACGTACCTACGGCCAGCTCGAACCGGTAGAGCCCAGCGAACACCTGCCACTCCCTGAAATCCAGCACGCCGCCGCCGACCGCCGCGAACTGATCCATGGCTGGCTCGGTGACGGCGCCAAGCTGCACTGGCTGTTCCCCGAGCCGGTACTGGACGATCAGCACGATGAAACCTATGACTTGCTCAAGGACTATTTCGACTGGGCGCTGTACCGCCAACTGCGCCTCAAGCACGCGTTGTCCTACGGTCCCTGGAGCGAACGGGAAGTACTCGGTGGCGTCGGCTTCCTCAGCCTGAACGCCGATCTCGAGCGCGAAAACCTCCCCGAAGCCGAACAGGTGCTGCGCGATCTCAAGGCCGACTTGCTCAAGAACGGCCTCGATCCAACGGTCTTCGCCCGCCTGCAACAAGCCGCCATCGCCCGCCAGGCCTGGGCCGTGCAAGGCAACAGCGCCCTGGCCGATTACTACTGGAGCGCATCCGGCGACTACAACAACGGCCACTTCAGTGACCCGGTCAAACGCATCAAGGCGGTGAGCCTGAAGCAAACCAACCAGGCTTTGCGCCAAGTACTCAACCAACCGGGCTACTGGCGCATCGAAAAGCCGCTGCTCAGCTATGACACGCTGACCTGGATCGGTGCCGCCATGCTCGGGCTGATCACCGTTGTGCTGATCGGCGTGCGGTCTTATCGCAAACGAGTTGCGCAATGAGGCACCGAACGACGGGCTAAGGCGTTATTCTGTCGGGGATTTTTCCTACCCAGACTGTGAACCGCCGAATGCCGAACCTGACCCGCCATATCCAGCGCATCCTTGAACTGATGAAGCGCTACCCAGGGGTGATTGCGCTCGGCGGTTTTATCTCGGGCGTGTGCAGTTTCATCCTGGTGGACCGCCAGCAGGGCATGGCCAGCTGGATCGCGGTGATCATGCTGGTGAGCTGGCTGTGGCTGATGCTGGAAAACAGCTTTACCCAGCTGTTCACCAAAGTCTTCAAGCGCGAAATTCCCGAACCCTTGCTGCGCTACGCGACCCAGATGATCCACCAGGAAAGTCTGTTCTTCGTGCTGCCATTCTTTTTCGTCACCACCGCCTGGAATAGCGGGCAATCGGTGTTCACCGGCTTGCTCGGCGCGGCGGCGCTGGTGTCGATCACTGACCCGCTGTATTACAAATGGCTGGCGCCCAAGCGCTCGCTGTTTCTCGCGCTGCACACCCTGACCCTGTTCGCCGCGCTGCTCACTGCGCTGCCGATCATCCTGCACCTGACCACCGCCGAGAGTTACAAACTGGCCCTCGGCGTCGCCATGGCCTTGTCGATCCCGAGCCTGGCAGTGAGCCTGCCGCTGCGCAGCCTCAAAGGCTGGGCGATGCTGCTGGGCGTCACCGCGGCGATCGGCTGCGCCGGCTGGTTCCTGCGCAGCTGGGTGCCGCCGGCCACCCTGTGGATGACCGAAGTGGCTATCAGCACCCAACTGCAGGACCGCACGCCCGGCGATGACCTCAAGGAAGTCAACGCCGCCCAGTTGCGCAGCGGCGGACTCTACGCCTACACCGCCATCAACGCCCCGCGCGGGCTGGATGAGCGGATCTACCATGTGTGGAAATTCAACGGCAAAGAGGTCGACCGCATTGCCCTGGATATCCACGGCGGACGCAAGGAAGGCTATCGCGCCTGGACCCACAAGCAGAACTTCCCGACGGATGCCGTGGGCCGCTGGCAAGTGCGGGTGCTGACCGAGGACGGACAGGTGATCGGGGTATTGCGATTCAACGTGACGGACACAGCACAAACGGACAACCCAAAGTAGGCCGGATCGTGCTATTACGTAGGAATTGTGGATAGCAGACACGCTCGGAGCTTATGACCAACAGTACGATGGCCGGCGCAGCCCACCTCGATACGTCCTCCGTTCCTCCGTTACTCAGGATTACGGGGGACTGGACACTTGCCCACTACACCCACCTGAAGAAGCTGTCGGACACCCTCGACGGCCAGTACGATGCCGGTGCCCGCATTGACCTCAATGGCCTCGGTGCCCTGGACACCGCCGGGGCGTCACTGCTGGTGGAGCTGCTGGGCCCGACCCGCATCGAACAGTCCGCCGAGCATAACGATTGCAGCTTGTCCGCCGCCGACCGCGCACTGCTCAAGACCGTCTACCGCTCCCTGAATGATTTCTGCGTGCCGGACAAGGCACCGGAAGAAGCCACTGGCATCCAGGTGCTGGCGCGGATCGGCCGGGCAGTGGACACCGTGTGGCAAGACAGCAAGAAACTGCTGGGCTTCGTCGGCCTGATCCTCGAGACCTTCGCCCGCAGCATTCTCAGGCCCCGGCGCTGGCGCGTCACACCGATGGTCGCCCATATCGAACAGACCGGTCTCGACGCCGCGCCCATTGTGGCCTTGCTGACCTTTCTGGTCGGCGCGGTGGTGGCCTTTCTCGGCGCTACCGTGCTCGAAAGTTTTGGCGCCACGATCTTTACCGTCGACCTGGTCGCGTTCTCGTTCCTGCGCGAGTTCGGCGTACTGCTCACCGCCATCCTGATGGCCGGCCGGACCGCCAGTGCCTTTACCGCACAGATCGGCTCGATGAAAGCCAACGAAGAAATCGACGCCATCCGCACCCTGGGCCTGGACCCGATGGAGCTGCTGGTGCTGCCCCGCGTACTGGCGCTGCTGGTGGCGCTGCCGATGCTGACCTTTCTGGCGATGCTCTCGGGCATCATCGGCGGCGGCGTGGTGTGCGCCGTGGCCCTGGATATTTCGCCGGCGATGTTCCTCTCGGTGCTGCATTCGGACATTGGCGTGCAGCACTTTGTGGTGGGCATGATCAAGGCGCCGATCTTCGCGTTCCTGATCGCGGCCATCGGTTGCCTGGAAGGTTTCAAGGTCAGCGGTAGTGCCGAGTCGGTCGGCGCCCACACCACCTCCAGTGTGGTGCAATCGATCTTTGTGGTGATCGTGCTGGACGCGGTGGCTGCACTGTTTTTCATGGAGATGGGCTGGTGAGTCGGCTACACCGGGCGCCCAGCGAGGCGGTGATTGAAGTGCGCGGCCTGTGCAATCGCTTCGGCAGCCAGAGCGTGCACGAAAACCTCGACCTGGACTTGTACAAAGGCGAGATCCTGGCAGTGGTCGGCGGCTCCGGCAGCGGCAAGTCGGTGCTGCTGCGCAGCATCGTCGGCCTGCGCCGCCCCAGCGAAGGGGAAGTGCGGGTATTCGGCAAGAACCTGCCAAGCCTGCCAGAACATGAACGCTCCCTGGTCGAACGGCGCTTTGGTGTGCTGTTCCAGAAGGGCGCGCTGTTCTCTTCGCTGACGGTGACCGAAAACGTCGCACTGCCGTTGATCGAACACGCCGGTCTCAGCCGCCGCGACGCCGAGCATCTGGCGGCGGTCAAACTGGCCTTGGCCGGACTGCCGTTGTCCGCCGCCGACAAATACCCGGCGTCGCTCTCCGGCGGCATGATCAAGCGTGCCGCACTGGCCCGCGCGCTGGCGCTGGACCCGGACATTTTGTTCCTCGACGAACCCACCGCCGGGCTCGACCCGATCGGCGCGGCGCAATTCGACCAGTTGATCCTGACCCTGCGCGACGCGCTGGGCCTGAGTGTGTTTCTGGTCACCCATGACCTGGACACGCTGTACACCATCACCGACCGCGTGGCGGTGCTGGCACAGAAGAAGGTATTGGTGGCCGACGCCATCGATGTCGTCTCGGAAACGGACGATGCCTGGATTCACGAGTATTTCCACGGCCCCCGAGGCCGCGCGGCACTGGATGCCGCCCAATCGCTCAACGAGGTATGACATGGAAACCCGAGCCCATCATGTGATGATCGGTTTGTGCAGTGTGATCGTGGTGGTCGGCGCGATGCTGTTTGGCCTGTGGCTGGCCAAATCCAGCGTCGACACGGCCTTCCAGGACTACGAAGTGATCTTCAACGAAGCCGTCAGCGGCCTGTCCCAGGGCAGTTCCGTGCAGTACAGCGGCATCAAGGTGGGCGACGTCACCAGCCTGCGCCTGGACCCTAAAGACCCGCGCCGCGTCCTGGCCCGCATCCGCCTGGCCGGCCAGACGCCGATCAAGGAAGACACCCAGGCCAAGCTCGCACTCACCGGCATCACCGGTACCTCGATCATCCAGCTCAGTGGCGGCACACCGCAAAGCCCCGAACTCAAGGGCAAGGACGGCGAATTGCCGCAGATCATCGCCTCGCCGTCGCCTATCGCGCGCCTGCTCAATAACAGCAACGACCTGATGACCAGCGTCAACCTGCTGCTGCACAACGCCAATCACATGTTCTCCCGGGAGAACGTCGAGCGCCTGAGCAACACCCTGGACAATCTGCAACAAACCACCGGCGCCATTGCCGACCAGCGCGGCGATATCAAGGTGGTGATGCAACAACTGGTACAGGTGAGCAAACAAGCCAGCGCAGCGCTGGAACAGACCACCGTGTTGATGCGCAACGCCAATGGCTTGCTCAACGAGCAAGGCAAACAAGCCTTCGGCAGCGCGGAGCAAGCCATGAAATCCCTGGAGCAAAGCACCGCCACCATCAACACCTTGCTGAGCAACAACAAGGACTCGGTGAACAGCGGCATGCAGGGCCTCAATGAACTGGCGCCGGCGGTGCGCGAACTGCGCGAAACCCTCGCGTCGCTGCGCGCCATTTCCCGCCGCCTGGAAGCCAACCCCAGCGGTTACCTGCTGGGCAGCGACAAGAACAAGGAGTTCACGCCATGAAGCGTGCTTATCAAGTGATCGTCCCCGTGGCGCTGGCCCTGATCAGCGCGTGCTCAATCCTGCCCAAAGCCGACCCTTCCAACGTGTATCGCCTGGCCAGCGCACAGACGTCCAGCCAGGGCACCCCAGTCAGTTGGTCACTGCGTGTGAACAAGCCGCAAACCAGCGAGTTTCTCGACAGCCCGCGCATCGCCGTGGTGCCCAATGGCGATCTGATCAGCAGCTATGCACAGTCGCGCTGGAGCGATCCCGCGCCCGTGCTGCTGCGCAACCGCTTCATGGATGGTTTCCAGCGCGATGGCCGAGTGACGCTGCTGAGTACCGACGAGACCAATCTGCAGGCCGACTATGAGCTGGGCGGGCAATTGCAGGCGTTCCAGAGTGAATACCACGGCAGCGCGGTGGAGGTAGTGATTCGACTGGATGCGCGGTTGGTGCGTGGGAGTGATCAGCGGATCATTGCCAGTCGGCGGTTTGAGGTGAGGCAGCCGGTGGCAGATACCCAAGTGCCGGAGGTGGTGGCCACGTTTGGGCGGGCGGGGGATCAGTTGAACAAGCAGGTGGTGGATTGGGTGGTGCAGCAAGGCAATAGTGCTGCGAAACGCTGAGGGCCTCTTCGCGGGCAAGCCCGTTCCCACATTTTTGATTTGTAAACCAGTCAAATGTGGGAGCCGGCTTGCCTGCGATATCAATTCAAGCCTTAACCAAAGAACCAGTAGCACACCGCAATAGCTGCCACCACACCGGCAAACTCCGCCAGCAACGCACACCCCACCGCATGCCGGGCGCGCTGGATGCCTACCGAGCCGAAGTACACCGCCAACACATAAAAGGTGGTTTCCGTGCTGCCCTGGATCGTCGCCGCCGCCAGTGCCGGGAAGCTGTCCACACCCTGGGTCTGCATGGTTTCGATCAGCAGCGCCCGCGCGGCACTGCCGGAAAACGGCTTGACCATCGCCGTCGGCAAGGCGTCGACGAAGCGCGTGTCCAGGCCGGTCCACGCCACCAGATGGCGAATGCCTTCCAGGCCGAAGTCCAGTGCGCCGGACGCACGCAGCACGCCGACGGCACACAGCATCGCCACCAGGTAAGGCAGCAGGTTCTTGGCCACGTCGAAGCCTTCTTTGGCGCCTTCGACAAACGCCTCGTACACCTTCACCTTGCGTAACGCGCCGATTACCAGGAACAGCATGATCAGACCGAACAGCGTGAGGTTGCCGAGGATCGACGACAAACCCGCCAGCGCCGTGGCAGACAGCGTCGCCAGCAACGCCATGAAACCGCCCAGCACCAGCGCCCCCGGAATCAGGTAGGCCAGCACCACCGGATCCCACAGGCGCAGGCGCTGCATGATCGCCACCGAAAACAGGCCGACCAGGGTCGAGGCGCTGGTGGCCAGCAGAATCGGCAGAAACACCAGCGTCGGGTCCGGCGCGCCTTGCTGCGCGCGGTACATGAAGATAGTCACCGGCAGCAGCGTCAGCGAGGACGCATTGAGCACCAGGAACAGAATCTGCGCATTGCTCGCGGTGTTGGGGATGGGGTTGAGTTCTTGCAGCGCCTTCATCGCTTTCAAGCCGATGGGCGTCGCGGCATTATCCAGGCCCAGTCCATTGGCGGCAAAGTTGAGGGTGATCAAGCCGATGGCGGGGTGGCCGGCAGGCACTTCCGGCATCAGGCGGCGGAACAGCGGGCCAAGGGCCTTGGCCAGCCAATCGACGATTCCGGCTTTTTCGGCAATGCGCAAGAAGCCCAGCCACAAGGTCAGGGTGCCGAACAACAGCACCATCACTTCCACCGACAATTTGGCCATGGCAAAAATGCTTTCGACCATCGCCGCGAAAATACCGGCGTTACCGCCGACCAGCCATTGCGCCAGTGCCGACACCGCTGCCACGACAAAGAAGCCAAGCCACAGGCCATTGAGCATCAGTTGAATCCCCCGAATGATGGGGCGAATGATAGCGGGGCTGGCAGAAACGACAAACCCCGGATTTTCCGGGGTTTGTTCAGCATCACACGCGTATCAGCCGCGGCTGATCTCGCCGACCGGCAAGGCTTCCTTGCTGCGCCAGTGCGGCAGGGAGTTCCAGTAGCGCTGGCCCTTGGCCTCGTCGTACATGCCTTCCCAACGGGCGATGACCAGCACGGCCAGAGCGTTGCCGATCACGTTCAGAGCGGTGCGCGCCATGTCCATCACACGGTCGACGCCGGCAATGAACGCCAGGCCTTCCAGCGGAATGCCAACACTGCCCAGGGTGGCCAGCAGCACCACGAAAGACACACCCGGCACACCGGCGATGCCTTTGGAGGTAACCATCAGGGTCAGCACCAGCATCAGTTGCTGGCCGATCGACAGGTCGATGCCGTACAGCTGGGCGATAAAGATCGCAGCGATACTCTGGTAGAGCGTCGAACCATCGAGGTTGAACGAGTAACCGGTCGGGACCACGAAGCTGCAGATGGCCTTGGGCGCGCCGTAGGCTTCCATCTTCTCGATCACACGTGGCAACACGGTTTCGGAGCTGGCGGTGGAGTAGGCCAGCACCAGCTCATCCTTGAAGATGCGCATCAGCTTGATCACCGAGAAGCCGAACAGGCGTGCGATCAGACCCAGTACCACAAAGGCGAAGAACAGAATGGCCACGTAAACCAGGATCACCAGCTTGGCCAGCGGCAGCAGGGAGGCAAAGCCGAAGCTGGCGACGGTCACGGCGATCAGCGCAAACACGCCGATCGGGGCGTACTTCATGATCATGTGGGTGACTTTGAACATGCTCTCGGACACGCCCTGGAACATATTCACCAGCGGCTCGCGCAGCTCGGGTTTGAGGCTCGACAGGCCCAGACCGAACAACACCGAGAAGAAGATGATCGGCAGCATTTCGCCACGGGCCACGGCGGCGAAGATGTTCGACGGGATCAGGTTGAGGATGGTCTGGATGAACGCATGCTCATGCTGCACTTCCGCCGCAGTGGCGGTGTACTTGGAAATATCGACGGTACCCAGGGTACTCATGTCGATGCCGGCACCCGGGTGGAACAGGTTTGCCAGCAACAAACCGACCACGATGGCGATGGTGGTGACGATTTCGAAGTAAAGGATGGTTTTGACACCGATACGCCCAAGCTTTTTCGCGTCACCGACACCGGCAATGCCGACGATCAGCGAGGAAATCACAATCGGGATCACGATCATCTTGATCAGGCGGATAAAGATATCGCCCGCCGGCTGCAACACATTGCTGATCCACCAGGCCTTTTCAGCACTGAAATGGTTGAGCACTGCGCCGATTGCGATCCCCAGCACCAGGCCGATGAGGATCTGCCAGGCGAGGCTTAGCTTTGCCTTCTTCATGTCATTACCCTTACTTCAAGTGGACTTAAGGCAGATGCGCCATCTGGAACGCCCGGGAGCGAAAAAATGTGTGCATCGGCCTCCGTAGAAGGTCACCGCCGCATGGCCGAAATGGCTTACCGGCAGGCGAAAAAAGGCGCAACTATTCCGATGCAAGGGATCGACGTCTAATGCCGTAAACGCCTACCCCATGCATAATCGGCATGAGTTTTTTTGGAAATATCTGTCCAAACGGTCAGTACAAATGTGACTTTTTTGCCGGCAAATATGCCGTGAACCGGCCAAAACCGGCTCGCGCAGAGATTCAGGACGTCTCGGGACCGTTGGCGGAAATGTCTGGAAATTCAGGTGTGCCACGTCAGAAATGTCCTATGACGCAGGCAAAACTTTATCGATAGATGGTCGCCGCGAAACACCAGGCAACGGTTCGCGACAGGCAAAATTGGAATTCTCGGCTATGCGATGCATGAGCGCGAAAATGACAGACACAAGCCCGTCGCAAGTTCAGCAAGCCTCGGACTTGTGAACTTGCGTCGCAGCTTTTCGCCTGACCCGGCCCTTGCGCAGGCACTCCCTGTACCCGTAGGTCACGCCGATCCCATTCGATCAGAACAACCCGGCCCCCTGGTCATGCACCGCCCTTGGCGAGCGGCGCAGACAGAAAGAAGCGTGAGGCTTCTTTCTATGGACGCAGGCTCCGTGGCCGACTAAAGCGTCGGACGGAACCTAGTACCAATTCGGGTCTTTCTTCAGCTGCTCCATCAGCAGCTTTTGCATGCCTTCATCCGGCTTACCGATGTATCGGTAATCGGCGTGCCGCGTGGGGGATTTGTCCGCCGGCAGGCCAGCAGGAACCTCCACCAACATGGCGTAGGCGTCTTTCTTGTCGAAGCTGAAGGCCACGATCAAGCGCTTGTTCAGACAACTGTCTGCGGTTTCGCAGAGTGGCCCGACCAAGTACTTATCGCCATCTTCTTCAACGGCGTTCATTTGCTCCGCCGCACCCGACAGGTTCATTACCCACTCGGGCAGGCGCTCTTCTTTCTTCACCACGCCTTGCCAGGTTTCGCGGTACTGCGGGTCCGCAGTGAGCAATTCGTTGGCCCGGGCCTGGCCGTCGTTGGCGGCCATTGCCCAGCCACTGCCGCCCAGAAGCAGGACGGCAGCCATGGCCTTGAGGGACAGAGTGGTCATAATCAGCCTCGGCCGCGACGACCAAAGAAGAACGAAGCGATGAACATCACCAGGAAGACGACAAACAGGATCTTGGCGATACCCGTGGCGGTGCCCGCGATACCACCGAAGCCCAGGACAGCAGCCACAATGGCGATGATCAGAAATGTGATTGCCCAACTCAACATGGTGATTCTCCTTACGCTTTCATAGAGGTAACAGCGGTAGTGCCAGACGGACGCTCAACACAAACGGTCGTCTTTCTTGCTTAGAACACCCAGCGTTCCTCAGTAGGGAGCGCGTTCAGGGTGGAATCTTGCCCAGCCACTCTCAACTGTGGCGCCGTCACATCTGCAACTGCGCTGCCAACGGAATGGCTCTCAATAGGACGGAAGTGGGTCTGGGTCATGGCCGGGCGCGAGAATTGCGGGATTTGCTGCTGACTCTGCTGCCAATGCTGGATTTGTTGGCTGGCAATCAAAGTGACCATCAGGGCCAGGCTGGCGAACAGGCCTTGCTGCAAGCGCAGGGGCGATACGTACAACTGGCTGAGGGCTTGGCGAGTCATGCTGCATTTCTCCCGCATTCTGATTATTCGTTGGGAGAGGTATTGCAGAGCGCATGCCAGGTTTTTTACAAAATAAAACCTAACAAAATCAAAGAGTTAAATATTATCGATCGTCCATACGCCTAGCATCCTGCACGATGACCCGCCCAGGGCCGTGCGAAATGCACGATCACCAGCGGTCGGCTCGATGGATCGAAAGGGAGTGGAACGCTGCCGAAGTGGCAAGACGGCATGAAAAGGCCATCAGCCGGGGCTTTGCGGGCAGTCACGCAGAATAGATGCACAGCCAGGCCGTTTATCGATCAGAATAAACCATGCAACTTGCCCGATTATTCCGGGACTAACCAAGATCACTCAATATTAAGGAGCGCGGGACAGATGGAATCAGCCAAGGAGCTTCAAGGCCGCATTCTTTTAGTGGATGACGAA
Source organism: Pseudomonas sp. SDO524_S393 (assembly GCF_054071875.1). Classification (NCBI taxonomy): domain Bacteria; kingdom Pseudomonadati; phylum Pseudomonadota; class Gammaproteobacteria; order Pseudomonadales; family Pseudomonadaceae; genus Pseudomonas; species Pseudomonas sp. SDO524_S393. The sequence goes on from NZ_JBSVVZ010000048.1 coordinate 28,138, forward strand.
TCCGCGATCCTTCGCACTTTCCGCTACTGCCTGGAAGATGAAGGCTATACCGTAGCCACCGCCAACAGTGCCGCCCAGGCCGATGCGCTGATGCAACGCCAAGTGTTCGACCTATGCTTCCTGGATCTTCGTCTGGGCGAAGACAATGGCCTGGACGTACTGGCCCAGATGCGGATTCAAGCCCCGTGGATGCGCGTGGTGATCGTCACGGCCCATTCGGCGGTCGATACGGCGGTCGATGCCATTCAGGCGGGTGCCGCCGACTACCTCGTCAAACCCTGCAGCCCTGATCAACTGCGCCTGGCCACCGCCAAGCAGTTGGAGGTGCGTCAGCTCTCCGCGCGACTGGAAGCGCTGGAAGGCGAAGTCCGTCAATCCAAGGACGGTCTCGACTCCCACAGCCCATCGATGATGGTGGTGCTGGAAACCGCGCGCCAAGTGGCGGGTACGGACGCGAATATCCTGATCCTGGGTGAGTCAGGCACCGGTAAGGGCGAGTTGGCCAGGGCCATCCACGGTTGGAGCAAGCGCTCGAAAAAATCTTGCGTGACCATCAACTGCCCGTCGCTTACGGCGGAACTGATGGAAAGCGAGCTGTTCGGCCACAGCCGCGGCGCATTTACCGGCGCCAGCGAGAGCACCCTGGGCCGGGTGAACCAGGCGGATGGAGGAACGCTGTTTCTCGATGAGATCGGCGATTTTCCCCTCACATTGCAACCAAAATTGCTGCGATTCATCCAGGACAAGGAATACGAGCGGGTGGGCGACCCGGTCACCCGACGTGCCGATGTGCGTATCCTCGCCGCCACCAACCTGAACCTCGAAGACATGGTGCGCGAAGGGCGCTTTCGCGAAGACTTGCTCTATCGCCTCAACGTCATCACCTTGCACCTGCCACCCCTTCGCGAGCGCAGCGAAGACATCCTGACCCTGGCCGACCGCTTCCTGGCGCGCTTCGTCAAGGAATACGCGCGACCGGCCCGTGGCTTCAGCGATGAGGCACGGGAGGCACTGCTCAATTACCGCTGGCCGGGCAATATCCGCGAGTTGCGCAACGTGGTCGAGCGCGCCAGCATTATCTGTGCGCAGGAGAAGGTCGAAATCAGCCACCTCGGGATGGCCGAACAGCCGACCAACAATGCCCCTCGCATCGGTGCGGCGCTGAGTCTGGATGAGCTTGAGAAGGCGCACATCGGCGCAGTACTGGCAACCAGCGACACTCTGGACCAGGCGGCACGCACCTTGGGCATCGATGCATCGACGCTGTACCGCAAACGCAAACAGTACAACCTGTGAGCGACACCCTATGAAACTTGCGATGAAACTGCGCACTCGGTTGTTCCTGAGTATTTCAGCGTTGATTACCGTCGCCCTGCTGGGATTGATCCTGGGGCTGGTCAGCGTCATGCAAATGGCCAAGAGCCAGGAATCGCTGATTCGCAGTAACTTCATCACCCTGGACCTGGGACTCAAACTGCGCCAGAGCCTGGGCGACCAGTTGATCATGATGCTGGAGAAACGCCCTGACCCCGAAGCACTGCAAAACTCCAAGCAGCGCTACTTCGACCTGCTTGACCAAGGCATCGCCCACGAGCAGCGAGACGGCAAAAGCACTGGCTTCAGCCAGGCCCGCGTCGACTATCAGAACCTGTTGAGCGCATTCGATGAGTCCCAGCAAGCCTCGCCGCCCTCCGGCAGCAAGGAGAAACTCACCGAAACCTTCAATGTTCTGCGCAATGGCCTGATCGCCGAGCACAAACAGGCGCTGGCGAACATCAGTAGCAGCGAACACAAGTCCCGCGAGCGGGCTCTGTTGATCGCCGGCCTGTTAGGGCTGGTGGGGCTTGCGGTTTTGATCATCGGCTTTGTCACGGCCCATGGTATTGCGCGACGTTTCGGCGGGCCGATCGAAGCACTGGCCAAGGCCGCAGACCGGATCGGGCAGGGCGATTTTGAGGTGACGCTACCGATTTCCTCGGCCGCCGAGATGAACCAGCTGACTCGTCGCTTCGGCATCATGGCCGAAGCGCTGCGCCAGCATCAGGCAACCAACGTAGACGAACTGCTGGCCGGCCAGCAGCGTTTGCAAGCCGTGCTCGACAGCATTGACGACGGCCTGTTGATGATCGACCGCCAAGGCCGCCTGGAACACCTCAACCCCGTGGCACAGCGCCAGCTGGGCTGGGACGAGGAACGACTCGGCCAAGGACTAGGCGAAGCATTGGTGCGCCCGGAGCTCGACGAGCAACTGCAATTGGTACTGCGAGGCGGCAACCTGGAACGGGCGCCAGAAGACCTGGAAGTGGAAGTCGACGGCGAGCTGCGCCTGCTGACCTATAGCCTGACGCCGGTGAGCCACACTCAGGGGCATATCCTCGGCGCCGTGATGGTGCTGCATGATGTGACCGAGCAACGCGCCTTCGAACGCGTACGCAGTGAATTCGTCTTGCGCGCGTCCCATGAACTACGCACCCCGGTAACCGGCATGCACATGGCCTTCGGCCTGTTTCGTGAGCGCGCGAAGTTTCCGACAGAGTCCCGCGAAGCAGACCTGCTGGATACGGTAAACGAAGAAATGCAGCGCCTGATGCAGTTGATCAATGACTTGCTCAACTTTTCGCGCTACCAGAACGGCCTGCAAAAGCTGACCCTGGGACCCTGTGATGTCACTGACCTGCTCGAACATGCCCAAGCGCGCTTTGCCGAACCGGCCAACGCGCAACACATCGAACTGCTGGTAGAGGTGCAACCCGACTTGCCCCATTTGTATGCCGACCAGGCACAGCTGGAGCGCGTACTCGACAACCTGCTGGGCAATGCACTGCGACACACGGCTGAAGGCGGACAGATTCATCTGCAAGCACGACGCCATGGCGAACGAGTAATCATCAGCGTCGAAGACAACGGCGAGGGCATTGCCTACGGGCAGCAAGGGCGGATCTTCGAACCCTTCGTTCAGGTTGGCCGCAAGAAAGGCGGCGCAGGCCTGGGCCTGGCACTGTGCAAGGAAATCGTGCAACTGCACGGCGGCCGCATGGGGGTGTATTCACGGCCGGGGCAGGGTACGCAGTTCTATATGGCGCTACCGCTCTAGCGACGGTTCAACGCTCGCAGGATAGCGGCACTTTCAGCATCCGGCGTGCCATCGAACAGTGACGGGCGGAAGTGCATCTGGAACGCCGCAATCACGTGGCGCGTGGCGACATCCAACTCACCGGTTTGCGGTGTCGGGTAGCCCAATTGGGCCAGCTCTTCCTGGAACCAGGTGATGCTGGGCATTTCGGCAGCGTATTCAACCTGAAAACGCGCCACGGCCTGGGCGTCCGGCCAGACCCCCAACCCTTCTGCAGCGAGGCGCTTCCACGGGAACAGCGGGCCAGGGTCCAGTTTGCGCAGCGGCGCAATGTCGCTGTGACCGATGATGTTTTTTGGGTCGATCCCGTTGCGCTTGCTGATGTCCTTGATCAACACCACCAGGGACTTCACCTGCGCCTCGGAGTAGGGGTACCACACCCGGCCAGTGGGTGTGTCTTTGTAGCCGGGGTTCACGATTTCGATGCCGATAGAGCTGGAATTGAGCCAGGTGCGCCCCATCCACTCGCTTTCCCCCGCGTGCCAGGCGCGCTGACTTTCATCCACCAGCTTGTAGATGGTGCCGGAGGCGTCATCGCCGATCAGATAATGGCTGCTGACCTGCCCGTGGGTGAGGAGTGCCAGGGAGCGTTCCAGGTTGGTTGAGGTGTAGTGAACGACGATGAACTGCACGCGGTTATCGTGGTTGACCGAAGGGTGGCTGGTGTCCATGCGCGGGCCGCTGGCGCAGCCGGCGAGCAGGAGAAAGACAAAGGCGTAGAACAAGGATTTCATGGCGGAAGGCATTACACTGAAGACGATAATGCAACAGTGTAACGTACGGCTTGCAGCCCGGCGGTCAAATCCGGGCTTTATATACAAAATGGAACAACTTTCAGGCCGCCTTCACCTGATTGCGCCCCGAGGCCTTGGCTCGGTAAAGCGCATCATCGGCACGCTTGAGCGCCAGCTCGCTGCGCTCGCCCGGCTCGAACTGTGCCACCCCCATGGAGACCGTGATGGTCACCGGCTCGCCCTTGAAATGGAACGGGCACGCCTCGATCGCGGCACGCAGGACCTCACCTACGGCCAAGGCATCCGCCAGGGTCGAGTGGGGCATCAGCAGCACGAATTCCTCACCGCCAAAGCGCGCAATGAAGTCGGTGGAGCGCAGGCGTTTGCGCAGCACGTTGGCGATGATCTTCAGCACCTTGTCACCGGCCAGATGGCCATACCCGTCGTTGATGCGCTTGAAGTGATCCAGGTCCAGCATGGCCAGCGACAGGCTGTTGCCATGCTGGTGCCAGGCGTTGACCTCGTAATCCAGGCGCTCGCTCCAGGCGGCACGGTTGGGCAGGCCGGTAAGAGGGTCGATCAGAGCTTTCTGGCGTTGCACTTCCAGGTGTTCGCGATACCCTTGGGCCTCCTGCTCCATATTGGCCACCCGCTCCGCAAGCCCCTTTAGACGTGCCGCCACTTCGTGTTCGCGTTGGTCCCGCTGGCGCTGGTGTTCGTCCATGGTACCGAGCAGTCCCTCGAGATGGCTCTCCAGCACCTGCTTGAGGCTATCCAGGTCGGCGGCGTCCTGTACGCTGCTCTGCAACCCGTCGACCTGTTCACGAATCTGCGTATCCAGCTCGCGCGCGGCGGAGCTACTGTCGGCATGCCCCTCGCTGGCGACCTGCAAATGCCCCTGGAACGCCTCGAGCCGCTCATTGAGCTGCTTGAGGTAAGCCTCGAACTCATGCTGGCCGCTGTCGGTGATCGCCAGCATCAGCACCGCCAGATCATCGAGGATCGGCAGCAGTTCGTACCAATTCAAGCCGTGGGCAAGACGTTCGCGCATGGCCTCGGCCTGGGGTCGGTGGCGCTCGGGTAGGGACAGGTCTTCCAGCAGGCCCAACAGGGTGTCTTCGATGTGCTTGGCCACGGAGCTGTAGGAAGGCTCCGGCGTGTCGGGCAGGGCATAGCCGCTATCCGATTGCAGCTCATCGGGGTCGGGCTCTTCTTTTTCCTGCACAGGTGGGAGGGAAAGACTGCCGATCACCGTTTCGTCCGGTGTATCGACCTGCACAGGCGGGCTTTCGATAAAGGCCGCGAGCGCACTTTCGGGTGCCACAACCTCCACCGGTTGCTCGATCACAGGCTCCACAGGTGGCGCCGGCAAGGCAACAGGTGCCGCTTGCACTGGCGCCTCGAAGACCGGCGCGTCAATAACAACCTCGACAGCCTTGCTCACTGCAACCGGTTCCGGCTGCGGATTGACCTCAACCTGAGGCAACGGTGCAAAGGCGCGCAAGGCTTGTTTCAGCTCTTCGGAGGACTCCGGCTCCACGGGCTCGGAAACCGGCTTGGGCGTAGTCGGTGGCGTAACCTGAGGCAATACGGGCTCGCTTGCCTGGGGTTCGTTCGCGACGTCACGGGCACCAAACAAGCGTTGCAGCAGACCCGGCGCAGCACGTGACGCCTCGCCCTCCGGCTCCAGATTGTTCAGTGCCTGCCCTTGCAAGCCACTCAACTCACTGAGCAGCAGCGGAATTTCCCGGGCCTGTCCGACACGGCTGTCCAACTGCTTGGCAAAGGTCTTCAACGGGCGGGCCACCTCGCGGGGCAGCGGCAGCTTTTGCAGTTGTGCGACCAACGAGGTCAACGCCGTGCTGATCTGATCAACCCGGGTTTCGCGACGCTGCTCCGAGTCGAGCACGGCTTTTTCCAAGCGCGGCAACAAGGCGGCAAGGGCGGCGTCCATATCGTCCGTTCGGACAACGTCGCGCATTTCCTTCATGCATTGGTCGACCGCGCGGTCGGTGCCTTCAGCCGCCAGCGTGCTGCGCACCAGACCACGACGCAACAGGTCGAGGCGCGCAGCCCAGCGTCGCTCGAGTTTTTCTTGCTGCTCGATGCTTTTTAGGTATTTCTCTTTCCAGCGCTGGGCGTCGTCGCTCATGCAAGGGGTCCGCGAGGGCCTGGGCTCAGCGCGGGCAATGCATCAACCGTGAGCGAACCCGGCAGACGAATCTCTACCGCGACCGGCAGGTGATCGGAGATGGGCTGCGCCAGCACTTGCACATTTTCGAGTGTCAGGGTCGGGCTGAGCAGGATATGGTCAAGACAGCGTTGCGGGCGCCAACTGGGGAAGGTTGCTTCGGCTTGCGGTGCCAACAGCCCAAGGTCACGCAACGGAGAATTCTGCAACAGGTCGTTGGCATGGGTGTTCATGTCACCCATCAACACCTGGTGTTTGTAACTGCCAATCAGCTCGCGGATATAGCCCAATTGCAGGGTGCGGGTACGTGCACCCAGCGCCAGGTGCATCATCACCACCACCAAAGCTTCCGGGCCTTCACCGAAGCGTACGAGGATCGCGCCACGGCCCTTGGGGCCCGGCAATGGGTGATCTTCAATGGCCGTCGGCTTCAGGCGACTGAGCACGCCGTTGCTGTGCTGAGCCAGGCGCCCAAGGTTGCGATTGAGCTGTTGATACCAGTAGGGGAATGCGCCGAGCTGGGCCAGGTGTTCGACCTGATTGACATAGCCGGAGCGCAAACTGCCGCCGTCGGCTTCCTGCAAGGCAACCAGATCGAAGTCGTTGAGCAGGTCGCCGATCTTTTGCAGATTACCGGCACGCCCATGATGAGGAAGCAGATGCTGCCAACCACGGGTAAGATAGTGCCGGTATTTTTCGGTGCTGATACCCACCTGGATATTGAAGCTGAGAAGACGCAGCCGACTGTCTGCCGGCAGGCCCGTGGACTCCAGGTGATGCTCATTGACCTGCGGGTCATGCAGGCCAACGACACGTTCGGTACCTCGGCGGCGCATGAAGCCCCCTTACTTGGCTGCGCGCTCTTTGGCGATCAGCTGGTCGGCAACATTGAGAGTCTGCTCAGGACCACCGGAAGTGCCCAGGTCGAAACGGTATTTCCCGTTGACGATCATGGTCGGTACACCTTGCACACCGTACTTCTGCGCCAGCTCTTTAGCCTGCTTGATCTGGCCCTGGATGGCGAAGGAGTTGAAGGTGGCCAGGAACTTGTCCTTGTCGACACCCTGGGTGGCTACAAAGTCAGCCATTTCGTCCGGCTTGGTCAGGCGCTTGCCTTCTTTCTGGATCGCATTGAACACGGCGTTATGAACCTTGTGCTCCACACCCATGGCTTCCAGGGTCAGGAACAGTTGGCCGTGGGCATCCCAAGGGCCGCCGAACATGGCGGGAATGCGTTTGAAGTTCACGTCGGCAGGCAGTTTTTCGATCCATGGGTTGATGGTCGGCTCAAAGGCATAGCAGTGCGGGCAGCCGTACCAGAACAGCTCCACCACTTCGATCTTGCCGGGTACCGAGACAGGCACCGGGTTGGCCAATTCAACGTAGGTTTTACCGGCTTCAAGCGGCACGTCGGCAGCTTGCGCGGTCACACCGAAGAGGCTGGCAGTGACGAGAGCGGCGCTGAGGATCAGATTACGCATGCTTTACTCCTGGACAAATAAAGTCGCCTCACGCGACCTTTGTTGTGACAGGTCTGCGCGGGCATGAGTTCGTTAGTGTAACGGCACCAGCCACAAAAAAGGGCGGCCGGAGCCACCCTTTTTATGCTTGCATCGAGAGATTAATCGAGCGTTAACCGTCGTATTTGTATCAGTGCAGACCCTGGATGTACTGGGAAAGTGCCTCAATGTCCTTGTTGCTCATTTTATTGGAGATGGTTTGCATGATTTTGGCATCGCCGTCGTTGGTGCGATTACCTTCACGGAAGTCCGTCAGTTGCTTGGCGATGTACTGCGCATGCTGGCCGCTCAAGTGCGGGAAGCCAGCAGCGGCAAGGCCTGCGCCGTTAGGCGAGTGACAGCCGATGCACGAAGGCATGCCCTTTTCCAGGTTGCCACCACGGAACAGTTCTTCACCGTGCGCCACGACGTTTGGATCGGCAGCTCCCACACTGCCCTTCTGGCTGGCAAAATACGCCGCAATGTCGGCCATGTCCTGATCGCTGGAGTTGGCGAGCAAGCCGGTCATTTCCAGTACCGTGCGCTTGCCGTCCTTGATGTCGTGCATCTGCTTGGTCAGGTAGCGTTCGCCCTGGCCCGCCAGTTTGGGAAAGTTTGGCGCCGGGCTATTGCCATCCGGCCCGTGGCAAGCACCACACACGGCGGCTTTCGCCTGGCCCGCAGTGGCGTCGCCTGCAGCATGGGCAACACCGGTGATGCCCAAGGTCAACAGCAGACTCACGATCAGTTTGTTCATCAGCTAATCCAACTACGGCTAAGGGTTTAAGAGTTATCTACCGGGTTTACTCACCATCAACTCAATGATGGCCTGGTAATCCTCAGTACTGCAGTCCATGCACAAACCACGCGGCGGCATTGCCTTGAAACCCTGGGTCACGTGCTGCACCAACGTGTCCATGCCCTGCGCCAGTCTTGGCGCCCAGGCTGCCTGGTCACCCCGCCTGGGGGCATTGGGCAGTTGGCCGGCATGGCACGCCACGCAAACTCGGTTGTACACCGCTTCCGGATCCTGTGTAGCCTGAGCGCCGTAAAACGGAATCAGGACACCGAAAGCCAGCAACCACTTGGTCATACGTCGACCATTTCAGGGTTTGAGAGCGTTTTGCGTTCTAATGCGCAATATAGGTCTATCGCTCCCGTGAACCTCATCCTTCGCTGGGACAAAGCACACACAAAATCTGCGGCATTATATACTGGCGCTACTGAAACGGAAACGACACCGCTTGCCGCACCCTTTATCGGCACCGCCCACATCGGAAATCTCATGCAACTCAAGAATCCCATCCTCGGCCTGTGCCAACAGTCCACGTTCATGCTCAGCGCCGCCAAAGTTGACCAGTGCCCCGATGACGAAGGCTTTGAAGTCGCCTTTGCCGGCCGTTCCAACGCGGGTAAATCCAGCGCGCTGAACACCCTGACTCACGCCAGCCTGGCGCGCACGTCGAAAACCCCGGGGCGCACGCAGCTGCTCAATTTCTTCAAGCTAGACGATGATCGGCGTCTGGTCGACCTGCCGGGCTATGGATATGCAAAAGTCCCAATCCCGCTCAAGCAACACTGGCAGCGTCACCTGGAGGCTTACCTGGGTGGCCGGGAGAGCTTGAAGGGGTTGATCCTGATGATGGATATCCGTCATCCAATGACCGATTTCGACCTGTTGATGCTCGATTGGGCTGTCGCCAGCGGCATGCCAATGCACATCCTGCTGACCAAGGCGGACAAGCTGACCTACGGCGCCGCCAAGAACACATTGCTCAAAGTGCAATCCGAGATCCGCAAGGGTTGGGGTGAGGCCGTCACCATCCAGCTGTTCTCGGCGCCCAAGCGCATGGGGCTGGAAGAGGCTTACACCGTGCTGGCGGGCTGGATGGAGTTGGCGGACAAGGGCGCGGAAGTCGCGGAATAACTTTCCTGCGGGCAAAAAAAACCCCGGACTTCGTATGGGGAGGGGAAGTTCGGGGTTCAAGTTCCGGACCGCTAGGGCGGGGTCCAGATATCTGCCAACACTTAACACAACATAGGAGCATTGAAGGGCTTCACCACCCATTCAGTAACTCTGAGTAGCAGTTCACGGGTTAAGTTCCGGGCACTTCAAAAAACTATTGGAAATAACTGACGGCAATATCTGATCTAAAGCACTCTGCCACCACCCAGCGTAGTGGCAGAACCCGCGAAATCAGTGCGCTTCATCCCAATTGTTGCCCACGCCCACTTCTACCAGCAGCGGTACATCCAACTGTGCCGCAGCACTCATGTGCTCACGAATCTTCTCACTGACCTCAGCCACCAGGTCCTGCCGCACCTCCAGCACCAGTTCGTCGTGCACTTGCAGGATCACCTTGGCGTCCAGGCCGGACTCGGTCAGCCAGTTATCCACCCGTACCATAGCCTTCTTGATGATGTCTGCCGCCGTGCCCTGCATCGGCGCGTTGATCGCCGTGCGCTCGGCAGCCGCACGCTCTTGAGGCTTGTTGGAGTTGATATCCGGCAAGTACAGGCGACGCCCGAAGAACGTCTCGACATAGCCCTGGTCAGCAGCCTGGGCACGGGTGCGCTCCATGTACTCGCGAACCCCGGGATAGCGTGCGAAGTAGACGTCGATATACGCCTTGGCCGTCTTGGTGTCGACGCCGATATCCTTGCCCAGCTTCTGGGCACCCATGCCGTAGATCAGACCGAAGTTGATCGCCTTGGCACTGCGGCGCTGGTCAGATGTGACCTTGTCCAGCTCAACCTTGAACACTTCGGCCGCCGTGGCGGTGTGCACGTCCAGGTTGTCACGGAAAGCATTCATCAGCCCTTCGTCCTTGGACAGATGCGCCATGATCCGCAGTTCGATCTGCGAATAGTCCGCCGCCAGCAGCTTGTAGCCCTTGGGCGCGACGAACGCCTGGCGAATCCGCCGTCCTTCGGCAGTGCGCACCGGAATGTTCTGCAGGTTCGGATCACTGGACGACAAGCGTCCCGTCGCCGCCACTGCCTGATGATAAGAGGTGTGGATCCGCTGAGTACGCGGGTTGATTTGCTCCGGCAGCCGGTCGGTGTACGTGCTTTTGAGCTTGCTCATGCTGCGGTACTGCATCAGCACCTTGGGCAGCGGGTAGTCATCTTCGGCCAGCTTGGCCAGCACCTCTTCGGCGGTGGACGCCTGGCCCTTGCCGGTTTTCTTCAGCACCGGCATGCCGAGCTTCTCGTAGAGAATCGCCCCGAGTTGCTTGGGTGAGCCAAGATTGAACTCCTCTCCGGCGATCTCGAACGCCTGACGCTCCAGCTCGACCATCTTGTTACCCAGTTCGACGCTCTGGATACCCAGCAGCTCTTTGTCGACCAGCGCGCCCTGGCGCTCGATACGCGCCAGCACCGGTACCAGCGGTATCTCGATGTCGGTCAGCACGCCGGCCAGGCTCGGTATGGCTGAAAGCTGTGCAAACAGTTCCTGGTGCAAGCGCAGTGTCACGTCGGCATCTTCCGCCGCGTAAGGCCCGGCCTGCTCCAGCGGGATCTGATCGAACGTCAGCTGCTTGGCGCCTTTACCGGCGATGTCCTGGAAGGCGACGGTGTCATAGTCCAGATACTTCTTGGCCAGGCTGTCCATGTCATGCCGGGTCGCAGTGGAGTTGAGCACGTAGGATTCGAGCATGGTGTCGAACGCGATGCCTTGTACGGAAATACCCTGCGCAGGATCACCGCCGAGAGCGCAGTTGGCCAGGATGTTCATGTCGAACTTGGCATGCTGGCCCACCTTGAGCTTGGTCGGGTCTTCCAACAGGGGCTTCAGGGCCCGCAGCACGGTGTCGCGGTCCAGTTGTTCCGGCGCGCCGATGTAGGAATGGGTCAGCGGAATGTAGGCCGCTTCGTGGGGTTGCACGGCAAAGGAAACCCCCACCAGTTGAGCCTGCTGGGCGTCGATTCCCGTCGTCTCGGTATCGAAGGCAAACAATTTGGCGTCGTTGAGCTTCTTCAGCCACACATCGAACGTCGCTTGATCGAGGATCGTGGTGTAACTCGCCTCAACCGGCGCCACCGCGACCGCCTCAACCGGCGCCTCAGCCGCAGGAGCGGCGCTTAGCTCCACCCGCTTGGCATCACGCAGGATCTCATCGCTCCAGCTCTTGAATTCCAGCAGGGTGTACAGCTCCAGCAGCTTTTCGCGGTCCGGCTCGATCAGGTGCAGGTCATCCAGACCTACGTCCAGCACCACATCACACTTGATCGTTGCCAACTGGTAGGAAAGAAACGCACTCTCCCGATGCTCTTCGAGCTTGGCCGGCAGCGTCTTGGCACCGCGGATAGGCAGGTTCGGCACGATATCCAGTTGCTCATAAAGCTCTTTGATGCCGCCATTCACGCCTACCAGCAAACCGGACGCGGTCTTCGGCCCAATGCCCGGTACACCCGGAATGTTGTCGGACGAATCGCCCATCAGCGCCAGATAGTCGATGATCTGCTCGGGAGCGACGCCAAATTTCTCCTTTACGCCCTCGATGTCCATCGAACTACCGGTCATGGTGTTGACCAAGGTAATGTGCCCGTCCACCAGTTGCGCCATGTCCTTGTCACCGGTGGAAATCACCACCGGTCGGCTGGCGGCCGCGCTGCTGCGGGCCAGTGTGCCGATCACGTCATCGGCCTCGACGCCCTCGACGCACAACAGCGGGAAACCCAGGGCGATGACGCTCTGATGCAGCGGCTCGATCTGCAGGCGCATGTCGTCGGGCATGCTCGGGCGATTAGCCTTGTATTCGGCGTACATCTCATCGCGAAAGGTCCCACCCTTGGCGTCGAAAACAACGGCAAACGGGCTGTCCGGGTACTGCTTGCGCAGGCTTTTGAGCATGTTCAACACGCCCTTGACCGCGCCGGTGGGCAGGCCTTTTGAGGTGGTGAGCGGTGGCAGCGCATGGAAGGCGCGGTACAGATACGAAGAACCGTCCACCAGGACGAGGGGGGCTTGGCTCATGAGCAGGATCAACCTTTTCGGCGGGTCAGGCGCTAGAATAGCCGGACCAATGACGACAAAGGGACAAGGTTATCATGCGTACAGCGAATCGCTTGTTGTTGACCGGCTTGATTGCATTCTTGCCGCTGGCCGCCACGGCAGCCGACACCGCACCCTCGAGTGACCCGGATGTGACGATCCGCACCGAAGGCGACAAGGAAATCCGGGAATACCGCCAAAACGGCTTCCTGTACGCGATCAAGGTAACCCCGAAAGGCGCCCCGCCGTACTTCCTGGTACGTGCGGACGGAACCGATGCGAACTTCATCCGTTCCGACCAGCCGGATATGCTGATCCCGTCATGGAAGATCTTCGAATGGAAATGATTTCTTAACTTCAATTGGCGCCGCACACCGCGGCGCCCGTACTGGCAGTTTTAACCATGTCTGTGTTCACCCCCCTGGCTCGGCCCGAGCTGGAAACCTTTCTCGCCCCTTACGGCCTCGGCCGCCTGATCGACTTCCAGGGGATTGCCGCCGGTAGCGAAAACACCAACTTCTTCATCAGCCTGGAACAAGGCGAGTTCGTACTGACCCTGGTCGAGCGCGGTCCTGTCGCGGAAATGCCATTCTTCATCGAACTGCTCGACGTGCTGCACGATGCCGACCTGCCCGTGCCGTATGCCCTGCGGACCACCGAAGGCGTAGCCTTGCGCGAGCTGAAGGGCAAGCCGGCGCTGCTGCAACCGCGCCTGGCCGGCAAACACATCAAGGACGCCAACTCGCAACATTGCAGCCAAGTGGGTGAGCTGCTTGGCCACCTGCACCTGGCGACCCAAGGCGACAACGTGCTGGAGCGCAAGACCGATCGCGGGCTGGATTGGATGCTCAGTGAAGGCACGCAGCTGATTTCGCACTTGAACGACGCCCAGCAGCGCCTGTTGCAGGACGCACTGACCGAGATCGAAGCCCACAAAGCCCAAATCCTCGCCCTGCCGCGCGCCAACGTGCACGCCGACCTGTTCCGCGACAACGCCATGTTCGAAGGCACGCATCTGACAGGCCTGATCGACTTCTACAACGCCTGCTCCGGCCCGATGCTGTACGACGTTGCGATTGCCCTGAACGACTGGTGTTCGGACGCCGATGGCGTGATCGACGGGCCACGCGCGCGCGCGTTGCTGGGTGCCTACGCCGCCCTGCGGCCCTTCACCGCCAAGGAAGCCGAGTTGTGGCCGACGATGCTGCGCGTGGCGTGTGTGCGCTTTTGGTTGTCACGCTTGATTGCAGCGGAATCCTTTGCCGGGCAAGACGTGTTGATCCATGACCCAGCGGAATTCGAGCATCGACTGGCGCAGCGTCAGCAGGTCACCCTGCAACTTCCGTTAGCGCTCTAAAACGCCACTCGGTCAATGTGGGAGTGGCAAGCCAGCTCCCACATGGATCAGCCGGTCTGAGTCAGAGCGACTCCAGGCAACCCGCCAAATCATTCCCCAACTTCTCCAGCACCTGCTCATACCCCTGGGCGGTGGCTGGCGTGTAGCCGCCCAACGCATCCAGCTCAGCCAGCTTCACCGGCAGGCCAGTCACCAGCGTTTCAGCCAGGCGCGGGCGCAACGGCGGCTCGCTGAACACGCACGTCTTGCCCACCTCCTGCAAACGCGTACGCATCGCCGCTACATGCTGCGCGCCCGGTTGCACTTCGGCAGCAACACTGAACACACCGGCGTGTTTGAGCCCATAGGTGTCTTCGAAATAATCAAACGCCTCGTGGAACACGAAGTAGGGCTTGTCGCCAATCCCGGCCAAACGCGTTTTCAGCCGTGCATCCAGAGCGTCCAGACGGCCAGCGAACGCCTTCGCATTGCTCTGGTAACGCGCGGCGTTGGCCGGGTCGGCGGCACTCAGGTCGGCAGCCATGCGTGCAGCGATCACGCGCGCATTGACCGTCGACAGCCACAAATGCGCATCCAGGCTGCCTGGGCGGTGATCGTGATCGTGTTCGTCGGCTTCATCGGCGTGTGAGTGGCTATCTTCGGCGAAACGACGCAGTTTCATCCCCGGCAAATCCTGTACTGCGACCGTTGGTGCTGTACGACCTTTCAACACGCGCGGCAGGAAGCTCTCCATATCTGGGCCAATCCAGTACAGCAGGTCCACCGATTGCACGCGCCGTACGTCGGATGGGCGCAAGGCATAGTTATGCGGCGAAGCGCCCGGCGGCAGCAGCACCTCTGGAACGGCTACGCCGTCCTGCACAGCGGCGGCGATCAACTGCAGCGGCTTGATGCTGGTCAGCACCTTGACCTCGGCCTGAGCGACGCCGCTCATGAACAAACTGGTGACAAATACGACAAAAACGGGAAAAAGTCGGGACACGATGACCACTCAATGGTGTAGGAACGGGTAACATAATAACGTCTCTATCAAATGTCTGTCGCCGCTCATGCCTAAAACACCGCTTGCCAGCCGTCCCCACGACCACTCTCACTGCGTCCACACCGCGCTGTCAGAGGCCGATACCCTGTGCACACAGAAGGGTCTGCGCCTGACCGCCCTGCGTCGTCGCGTGCTGGAACTGGTGTGGCAAAGCCACAAACCGCTGGGCGCCTACGACATTCTTGGCGTGCTCAGCGAACAGGACGGCCGGCGCGCCGCGCCACCGACCGTCTACCGCGCGCTGGATTTCCTGCTGGAAAACGGCTTGGTGCACCGCATCGCCTCGCTGAACGCCTTCGTCGGCTGCAGCCACCCGGAGCACGCGCATCAGGGCCAGTTCCTGATCTGCCGCGAGTGCCACGCCGCCATCGAGCTCGAACAAAAAAGCATCAGCGACGCCATCATCAAGAGTTCCACCGAGGTTGGCTTCCAGGTCGAGGGGCAAACGGTTGAAGTGGTCGGCCTCTGCTCAGGTTGCCAGGGGGCTTGATGAGCAATGCGTTAATCCGCCTGGAGCAGGTCGGGGTCACGTTTGCCGGGCAAAACGTGCTGGACAACATCGCGCTGAGCGTGGAGCCCGGGCAGATCGTCACCCTGATCGGCCCCAATGGCGCCGGCAAGACCACCCTGGTGCGCGCCGTACTCGGCCTGCTCAAGCCCGACAGCGGCAGCGTCTGGCGCAAGCCCAGGCTGCGCGTCGGCTACATGCCGCAAAAGCTCCACGTGGACCCGACACTGCCGTTGTCGGTGTTGCGCTTCCTGCGCCTGGTGCCGGGTGTGGACCGTGCCCGGGCACAAGCGGCGCTCAAGGAAGTCGGTGCCGAACAGGTCATCGACAGCCCGGTGCAAAGCATCTCCGGCGGCGAAATGCAGCGCGTGCTGCTGGCCCGCGCCCTGTTGCGCGAACCGGAACTGCTGGTGCTGGATGAACCCGTGCAGGGCGTCGACGTGGCCGGCCAGGCCGAGCTGTACAGCCTGATCACCCGTCTGCGCGACCGCCATGGCTGTGGCGTGCTGATGGTTTCCCACGACCTGCACCTGGTCATGAGCACCACCGATCAGGTGGTGTGCCTCAACCGTCACGTGTGCTGCTCCGGCCACCCGGAACAGGTCAGCGGCGACCCGGCATTCGTCGAGCTGTTCGGCAAGAACGCGCCAAGCCTGGCGATCTACCACCACCATCACGACCACGCCCATGACCTGCATGGTGCCGTGGTTGACGATCCCGCCGCCCCTCACGTTCATGGAGATAGCTGCAAGCATGGCTGATTTTCTGCTCTACGCCCTGCTCGCAGGCTTGGCTTTGGCACTGGTAGCAGGCCCGCTGGGCTCGTTCGTGGTCTGGCGCCGCATGGCTTATTTTGGCGACACGTTGTCGCACGCCGCGCTCCTGGGCGTGGCCCTGGGCTTTTTGCTGGATGTGAGCCCAACTCTCGCCGTGACCGTGGGCTGCCTGCTGCTCGCGGTGTTGCTGGTCACCCTGCAACAGCGTCAGCCACTGGCTTCCGATACGTTGTTGGGTATCCTGGCGCCGAGCACCTTGTCCCTGGGCCTGGTGGTACTCAGCTTCATGCACGAAGTGCGCATCGACCTGATGGCCTACCTGTTCGGCGACCTGTTGGCCATCAGCACCACGGACCTTGCGTGGATCCTCGGCGGCAGCGCAGCCGTGCTGGTGCTGCTGGTGTCGCTGTGGCGCCCGCTGCTGGCGATCACCGTGCATGAAGAGCTGGCCACCGTGGAAGGGCTGCCCGTGCCGACCCTGCGCATGGCCCTGATGTTGTTGATCGCCGTGGTGATCGCTGTCGCGATGAAGATTGTCGGCGTATTGTTGATCACATCGCTGCTGATCATTCCCGCAGCCGCCGCCCAGCGCCACGCCCGTTCACCGGAGCAAATGGCGATCGGCGCCAGCCTGCTGGGGATGCTTGCAGTCTGTGGGGGCCTGGCGTTGTCCTGGTTCAAGGACACGCCAGCCGGGCCATCGATCGTGGTCACGGCCGCCGCCCTGTTTCTGCTGAGTTTTGTCCTGCCCCGTCGAGGGGTGTAGACTTGCTCGCTTTTTGCGCAAATAGAGAGTCGCAGGAATGAAGCCGTTCACCTCCCGTTATCTGCTCCTTGCCGCATTTTCCCTGCTGCTGGGCGCCTGTCAAAGCACACCGCCCGCCGCCCCCGAGGTGCCGGACGCCCGTGCTGCGGCCATCGCACAGCTGGAGCAAAACCTCGCCAGCAGCGAGCTGGCCACCGCCGAAGACGAACTGGCCGCCTTGCAGGCCCAGTCGCCCAACGACCCGACCCTGGAACCCTACCAGCGCCAATTGGCCGAGGCCTACCTGCAGCGCAGCCAGATCGTGTTGCAAAAAGGTGATGTCAACGCCGCCGCCACGGCCCTGAGCCGAGCCCGCGCACTGATGCCCAAGGCGCCCGCGCTGACCGGCGGCGTAAACAGCGCCATCACCCACGCCCGCAAAGCCGAGCTGGACAAGGCCGAAGCCGCCCTGAAAGCCGCCGAAGCCAAACCGGCCGCCAAAGTCATCGACCCGGCCGCGCAGAGCACCACCGTGGCGTTGAACATCAACGATATCGAAGAACTTCGCCACCAACTGGATGCGATCGCCACCGATGTGGTGAATTACCAGTGCGAGGTGAGCATCCAGGCGCCGCGGACCCAGGATTATCCCTGGTTGGCCACGTTGCTGACCAAGCGAGTCAAGCGCATTGACGCTGGGTATGACTTGAAGATTCACCGGCAGATCCTGAAGCATGTGCCGGCGCAAGTTGTGTTGATTCCGCACAAATCGGAATGAAGCAAAAGCATCGCAGGCAAGCCAGCTCCCACCTTTGAACTGTGAATACATTCAGAGGTGGGCTTGCCTGCGATAACAGTCTGATAAATCACCAGATCCTTAAGCCGGAATCGCCTTGGCCTTCGCCTCCCGGTCCCAAACCCGATGCTGGGCGATGGCTGCAACGAATGCCTTCAACGCCTTGGCATCGCCACCCACGATCAACCCCGCATCCGCCTCCAGCCGCAACACCGTCAACAACTGCTTCGCCTCACCGGCCAGGGCAATCGCCTTCAGATGCTTGTAGGCTTCCAGCAGATAATGCAGCGCGACGCCATCTTCGCCCAACGCCTTCACCGATGCAGCGCCTCCCGGCACGAACACCGCGTCGAACGCTACCGACGGCAAGCCCTCCATGGACGCGTCCACCTTCAGGCTCTTGCCATCCGCCGTCATGACCGGCGCCGAGGTCGGCCCGAGCAACTTGGCATGGGCACCCTCGGCCTCGAGCACTTTCTTCAAGGCTGCAATCGCCGCCCCATCCACGCCGTTGGCCGCCAGAATCGCGACTTTGCGCGTTTTGATGTCGCCCGACAGCAAATTGGCCTGACTCAGCGCCGGCGAGCGTGAAAGAGAAGTCTCGCGCGGCGCCACGGAGCCCTTCTTCGGCACCGGCAAGCCGAGGTTCTGCGCCACACGCTTGGCCAGCTCGAGGTCGATATTGGCGAGGATCTCATTGACCTGGCGCGCACGAATGAACTCACGTTCGACCTTGCCCAACTCAAAGCTGTACGCCGCGATGATGTGCTCTTGCTCATGCTTGGTCATGCTGCGAAAGAACAGGCGGGCCTGGGAGAAATGATCGCCAAAGGATTCGCTGCGCTCACGCACTTTATGGGCGTCGATACGCTCGTGATACGACTCGAAACCGCCGTCCTGTGCGGCGGGCGGCGTTTCCTTGGGCCAACCGCCATCGATCGAATTCGGCTCGTAAGAGGCGCGCCCTTTATCGACGGTGATGCGATGCATGGCATCGCGCTGGCCGTTATGAAACGGCGACACCGGCCGGTTGATCGGCAACTCATGGAAATTCGGGCCACCCAGTCGGCTGATCTGCGTATCGGTGTAGGAAAACAACCGACCTTGCAGCAGCGGATCATTGGAAAAATCGATGCCCGGTACGATATGGCCAGGGCAGAACGCAACCTGTTCGACCTCGGCAAAGTAGTTATCCGGGTTGCGGTTAAGCACCATCTTGCCCAACGGCGTGATCGGAACCAGCTCCTCGGGGATCAGTTTGGTCGGGTCCAGGATGTCGAAATCGAAAGCGTGCTCCTTGTCTTCGGGGATCACCTGGACGCCCAACTCCCATTCCGGGTAATCGCCACCCTCGATGGCTTCCCACAGGTCACGCCTGTGGTAGTCGGTATCTTTGCCTGCGAGCTTCTGCGCTTCGTCCCACACCAGAGAACAGGTGCCGACCGTTGGGCGCCAATGGAACTTGACGAAATTGGACTGCCCCTTGGCGTTGATGAAACGGAAGGTGTGCACGCCAAACCCCTGCATGCTGCGAAGGCTCTTAGGAATGGCCCGGTCGGACATGGCCCAGATCACCATATGCGCCGATTCCGGCTGCAATGACACAAAATCCCAGAAGGTATCGTGCGCCGAGCCGCCTGTGGGAATCTCGTTATGCGGCTCAGGTTTGACCGCATGCACGAAGTCGGGAAACTTGATGGCGTCCTGTATGAAAAATACCGGCATGTTGTTGCCCACCAAGTCGAAGTTGCCTTCGTCGGTGAAGAACTTCACGGCAAAACCGCGCACGTCACGCACCGTATCGCCGGAGCCCCGCGGGCCCTGCACCGTGGAAAAGCGTACGAACACCGGCGTTTTGTGGCCGGGATCGCGCAGGAACCCGGCCTTGGTCAAGGCCGAATGGTTTTCATAAGACTGGAAGTAGCCATGGGCGCCGGTACCTCGGGCGTGGACGATGCGCTCCGGAATGCGCTCATGGTCAAAATGCGTGATTTTTTCGCGCATGATGAAGTCTTCCAGCAGCGAGGGCCCGCGCGCACCCACCTTCAAGCTGTTCTGGTTGTCGGCAATCTTCACGCCCTGGTTGGTGCGCAGGGCCTGGCCGGTGGCATCGGAACGAAAGGTTTCAAGGCTTTGCAGCTTGGCGTTGGTATTGCCACGGTCCAGCGTGTCAGTGCCGGCAAGCTCACTGTTCGGCGGGGTAACGGGCTTCTTGGTACTCATCAGGCATGACTCCTTATCCAAAGTGGCCAGAGCGGTCCCCGGCTCGTTTGAGCGAAAACCCAGGCACGGCACCTGGGAAAACGAGTTGCCTAACTAGTGACTGATGGGGTTTTGGGCCGTTCCTTTTTTATGACCTTTGATTGCGTTATTGCCAAATCGCTGGATGAATACGAAATAAATGCTAAGAAACGCTATACGGACAGGCTAAAATGCGCGCCCGGCTAACCGCTGATCCCTTTTCCATGCGCCCCACAAGGTTCGCTACGTGATCGAGTTTCATAACGTCCATAAAACCTACCGCGTCGCCGGTAAGGATATCCCCGCACTGCACGCCACCAGCCTGCGTGTCGAGAACGGCCAGGTGTTCGGCCTGATCGGCCATTCGGGTGCGGGCAAAAGTACGCTGTTGCGCCTGATCAACCGCCTGGAGCAACCCAGCGGCGGCCAGATCCTGGTCGACGGCGAAGAAGTCACCGCCCTGGACGCCAACGGCCTGCGCCGTTTCCGTCAGCAGGTCGGGATGATCTTCCAACACTTCAACCTGCTGGCGTCCAAGACCGTCGCCGATAACGTGGCACTGCCGCTGACCCTGGCCGGCGAGCTGTCGCGCAAGGAAATCGACCTGCGCGTGGCTGAACTGCTGGCGCGCGTTGGCTTGTCGGACCACGCAAAAAAGTACCCGGCGCAACTGTCGGGCGGCCAGAAACAACGCGTCGGCATCGCCCGCGCCCTGGCGACCAAGCCAAAGATTCTGCTGTGCGACGAAGCCACCAGCGCCCTCGACCCGCAGACTACCGCCTCGGTCTTGCAACTGCTGGCCGAGATCAATCGCGAACTGAAGCTGACCATCGTGTTGATCACCCACGAAATGGACGTGATCCGCCGTGTCTGCGACCAGGTGGCCGTGATGGACGCCGGCGTGATCGTCGAGCAAGGCTCTGTTGCCGAAGTTTTCCTGCACCCCAAGCACCCGACCACCAAACGCTTCGTGCAAGAAGCCGAGCAGGTCGACGAGAGCGAGCAGCGTGATGACTTCGCCCACGTACCGGGCCGTATCGTGCGCCTGACGTTCCAGGGTGAAGCGACCTACGCGCCGCTGCTGGGCACCGTCGCCCGAGAAACGGGCGTGGACTACAGCATCCTCGCCGGTCGTATCGACCGCATAAAAGACATCCCCTACGGGCAACTGACCCTCGCCGTCACCGGCGGCGACATGGACGCCGCCTTCGCGCGCTTCACCGCCGCCGATGTCCACATGGAGGTGCTGCGCTGATGGAAACCCTGTTGAGTTTCTTCGCCAATATCGACTGGTCCGAAATCTGGCTGGCCACGGGCGACACCATGACCATGCTGTTCGGTTCGCTGTTTTTCACCGTGGTGCTGGGCCTGCCCCTGGGCGTGTTGCTGTTCCTGACCAGCCCACGCCAGTTGTTCGAACAGAAAGGCCTGTACGCCCTGCTGTCGCTGATCGTGAACATCCTGCGCTCGCTGCCGTTCATTATCCTGCTGATCGTGATGATCCCGTTCACCGTGCTCATCACCGGCACGTCCCTCGGCGTGGCCGGCGCGATCCCGCCGCTGGTCGTCGGCGCCACGCCGTTCTTTGCGCGGCTGGTGGAAACCGCTCTGCGCGAAGTGGACCGCGGCATCATCGAAGCCACCCAGTCCATGGGCGCCAGTACCCGCCAGATCATCACCAATGCCTTGCTGCCTGAGGCCCGTCCCGGCATTTTCGCGGCGATTACGGTGACGGCAATTACACTGGTTTCCTACACCGCCATGGCGGGTGTCGTAGGGGCCGGCGGCCTGGGCGATCTGGCGATCCGTTTCGGCTACCAGCGCTTCCAGACTGACGTGATGGTGGTCACCGTGGTGATGCTGCTGGTGCTGGTGCAAATTCTGCAAACCGTCGGCGACAAGCTGGTGGTGCATTTCTCTCGAAAATAACGGCCATTGCCGGCCCCCCCCCCGCCGGCACATGCCCGAACAAGGAGCTTGTTGGATGAAAAAACTACTGGTTGCTTTCGCTGCCGTTGCCGCGTTTTCCGCCCACGCCGCCGAGACCCTGACCGTCGCGGCCTCGCCGGTACCGCACGCGGAAATCCTCGAATTCGTGAAACCTGCCCTCGCCAAAGAAGGCGTGGACCTGCAGGTCAAAGTCTTCACCGACTACGTACAGCCAAACGTACAAGTGGCCGAGAAGCGCCTGGACGCCAACTTCTTCCAGCACCAGCCGTACCTGGATGAGTTCAACAAGGCCAAGGGCACCCACCTGGTCAGCGTCGGCGCCGTGCACCTGGAGCCCCTGGGCGCTTACTCCAGCAAGTACAAAAAGCTGGACGAACTGCCAAGCGGTGCCAACGTGGTGATCCCGAACGATGCCACCAACGGTGGTCGTGCGCTGTTGCTGCTGGCCAAGAACGGTGTGATCACCCTGAAGGACCCGAGCAACATCCTGTCGACCATCAAAGACATCACCGCCAACCCTAAAGGCCTGAAGTTCCGCGAACTGGAAGCCGCCACCCTGCCGCGCGTGCTGACCCAGGTCGACCTGGCGCTGATCAACACCAACTATGCCCTGGAAGCCAAGCTGGATCCTTCCAAGGACGCACTGGTCATCGAAGGCAGCGACTCGCCTTACGTGAACATTCTGGTGACCCGCGAAGACAACAAGGATTCGGACGCCGTGAAGAAGCTGGTAGCCGCCCTGCACACGCCTGAAGTGAAGAAATTCATCGAAGAGAAGTACAAAGGCGCGATCAAGCCGGCGTTCTGATCTCAACTGATCTTTGTAACACCGAAGATCAAAAAATGTGGGAGCGGGCTTGCTCGCGAATGCAGAGTGTCAGTCAATACATTCGTGACTGA
>NZ_JBSVVZ010000049.1:0-50768 GCF_054071875.1 Pseudomonas sp. SDO524_S393
ACCGCATTGTCTGATTTTGGGACCGCTTCGCGCTCCAGCGCAGGCGGTGCGACGACTCGACAAGCCTGCTCACTACAAAAAGCGGCTGTGACGGCAAGATCACACGACCATTTCACAGCCGTGAAAGCTTGTGCGTTGTTGCCAATTCCCGCGATTTCACGCCCCGCCAGCCCCTAATATCCAGTACTCGTGCGCCCACAAACCACACCACCATGGACTGGACAATGATCAATCGCCCCGACAAAGCCGCCTCACCGCGCGTAGGTGAAACCAAAGCACCGGAACGTCTCTTCGATGCACTGCTCAACAAGGCCAAGACCTTGGCGGCCGCCGGGGCGGGCGATAAGACCTTCAGCCCTCCCAAAGTGCTCGCCGCACATTCGGGCGAGGGCTTGAAGAAACCGTCCGAGATCAAGCCCGACGACTACAAGGAGGTCACCGCCCTGCCCGCCAAGCTGGAGATCGACAAACTCAAGGTGGTGTCCGAGGACAAAGACGCCGGGGTCATCTACTTCGAGCAGGACGGCAACAAGTTCAAGATCACCCGCGAAGGCGCAGAAAAAGTCCAGGAAGGCTTCGACACCCTCAAGGGCCTGCACTTCGGCCATGCGGTGGCGCCGGTCAACCAGGGCGGGCCGGACGAAGGCACGCCGCTCTACGACCTGCTGCACACCCTCGCCGAAACCGAAGGCACGCCCGCCGGCAAGGCGATTCGCGAAGCCTTGGGCAATCCCGATCAGCAACTGCTGCGTGAAGACGACCCCACCGTGCGTCTGGCCAACATCAAGTCGGTGGGCGAAGCCAAGGACGGCGTGGTCAAGGTCGAAATGGCCAGCGGCCAGACCCTGGTTGTTTCCGAGGCACTCACCCCCGAAGCCTTCGCCAGCTTCAACCAGGCCGGCGTCACCCAGGAAGCCCTCGCCGACGGCAAGGCCAAGGGGTACGAAGCAGTCACCAGCCTGCCCGGCGACCTGGATTTCAGCCAGC
The DNA here is from genome assembly GCF_054071875.1 of Pseudomonas sp. SDO524_S393. Classification (NCBI taxonomy): domain Bacteria; kingdom Pseudomonadati; phylum Pseudomonadota; class Gammaproteobacteria; order Pseudomonadales; family Pseudomonadaceae; genus Pseudomonas; species Pseudomonas sp. SDO524_S393. Next base: position 988 of record NZ_JBSVVZ010000049.1, read on the forward strand.
TGAAAGTCGTGTCCGAAGACCCCAAGTCCGGGGTGATCCTGTTCGAGCACCAGGGCAAGAAATACATGATTGCCCAGTCCGAAGCCGCCCTGCCGCAGCCCGGCGCCGACCTCAGCAACCCCAACCCCAACGCCGGCAGCAGCCTCTACAACTTCCTCCACGCCGTGCACAAAAGTGAAGGCAGCCAGGCATTCGACTACATCAAGAACGCCCAGTCCCTGCCGGGCCAGGAACTGCTGCGCAAGGACGAAGCCAACCTCAAGCTGAGTGATATCAGCAAGGTCGATGCACCGATGGACGGCATCCTGGTGGTCAACCAGGCCGACGGCAAATTGCTGGTGGTGTCCAAGGACATCACCCCCGAAGCCTTCGCCGCCTACACCACCAAGGGCCAGAGCCTGGCCGGGATCGAAAAGGCCAAGGGCGAAGGCTACAGCCTGGCCGGGCCGGACGCTTACCTGTCGTCCACCGAAGACATCATGAGCGTCGGCGGCGCAGGCGATTACGGCCCCGGCCTGATCGCCTTCACCCAGCACAAACCGGGCGGCGCCGAAGAAAAAATCATCGTCAGCGAAGACACCAACCCGCAGATGTTCGAGCAGATTTCCGGCTACCGCACCGACATCGCCCAGCAGGTCACCGATGTCGACAAGCTGCGCGCCGACAACGGCTTGCCGCCGCTCAAGGACGTTTCGGTGGACAACCTCGCCACCACCGAAAAGGATGAAAGCGGCAACCCGCTGTCGGTGCAGGACCTGTCCATGAAAACCCTGGTGGACAGCTACCGCGCCGGGGTCAAGGACGGCAGCATCGGCAAGGACGACCCCCGCGCCAAATTCCTGCGCGCGGTGGAAGCCAAGAGCATGGCCGACAACGGCATGTCGATCATTCCCGAACACGGGTTCGGCAACCAGGGCATCGCCACCACGCCGATCGACGTCACGTCGCGGGATGTGCGCGACAACATCTTCGACACCAAGTCCATCGACAAGACCATCGGCGAACTGCTCGGCGACTCGACCATCCAGGCGGATATCAAGGCCAACCATGATGCGGCCCTGGGCAAGGTCGACGGCGGCCAGGCCAAGGTCGATGAAACCCGCCAGAAGCTGGTCGACAGCACCTCGTCGGAGAACTTCACCAAATACATCAAGGCCTTGCAGGACGACGGCAAGACCGAACTGGCCACCCAGGAAATCCAGACCGCCTACACCGCCCTGGCCGACATGGACCCGGCCAAGGCCGATAACTTCCTGCAAAACCTGCAGATCGACGGCTACACCGATGCCGTCGAAAAGCTGATGGATGACCCGAGCAAGATCAGCGACGACAACACCGCCCTGGCCACCCAGGACAACACCCTGGCGATTCTGTCGATGCTCAAGGGCAGCGCCGACGGCCTGCCGCGCCAGGCGCTGGGGGTGTATTCCAAGTTCGTCGACCAGTTGCTCAAGGACAAGAACGCCGCCGCCGACTTCGGCAAGGCGATGATTTCCCTGGGCGATACCTGGCAGAAAAACGGCGTGATCAGCTTCAGCGACATCGAACACGCCGTGAGCAAGGAGATCATGCCCAACCTCAGCGAAGAGAACCGCAGCTCGTTCGTGAAGAACCTGAGTTTCCTCAAGGACAACGGCGTACTCGGTTCGGTCGGCGGCGCCATCGGCATGGGGCGTATCGTGTATCAACTGGCGGGCCAGGGCGGCAAGCTGGCGGACACCCCGATGAAGCGCCTCGGGATCGCCAACGACTTCCTCGGTTTCCTCGGCACCGGTTCGCACTTCGCGACCCTGGGCCTGAAGGTCTACGACAAGCTGCGCGGCACCAACGCCTACAAGCTGATGGGCTTCGACCGCTCGCTGCCCGACCTGTGGGCCAAGCCCGGCGAGGGCTACCACGCGCTGCCCAAGGATGCCGAGGCGGTGCAGAAGAAGTACTTCGAGATCGTCGACCAGGCCATGGACGACGGCAAGGACGTGGGCAAGGTGCTCAACAGCGGCGGCTGGAGCGACGAAGGCGCGAAAAAGGTCCAGGAAGGTATCGAAAAAGGCATCGCCAGCCGGGGCGGCGTGGCCGGCGCCGGGTTTGGCGCCAAGTTCGCCAGCAGCGCGATCAAGGTGATCGGCATGGCCACCGACGTGGCCGGCGGCGTGATCAGCGTGGTCCAGGCGGCGTTTACGTTACGTGACGGCGTGCGCGAAAAAGACCCGGTGAAAATCGCCTCGGGCTCGCTGTCCATGGCCGGCGGCGTCAGCAGCCTGGTGGCAGCGGGCGGCGGCGTGCTGACCACCCTCGGTGTTACCGGGCGCATCATCCCGTTCCTGGGCCCGGTGGGTTTCCTGATCTCCGGTGCGCTGTCGTTTGTCGGCGCGATCCTCAGCACCGTGCAATCACACAAGCTGCACAAGATCTCGATGCAGAACTGGAACCAGATCCAGGACTTCAAGCAGGACGGCCTGCTCAAGCCCAACGGCGACGAAGCGTACGTGTGGCTGCAAACCTACCTGTCCGACTGGGGCCAGCGCGATGCGCCGACGGACCAGAGCATCTTCGACTTCCGCAAGGAAGAATGGGACGCGCGCTCGAGCATTCGCGGCGGCGACCATCGGCGCGACCACCCGGACTACATCGGCGACGGCAACAACCGCAATTCCGAGGACTACAAGTATTCGCTCAAACCGTCGGAGTGGACCAACGACAACCACGACATCATCTGGCGGGTCGGCGACGGCTACGGCGGCCCCTATCACGATGTCGACAACGGTTGACCCCACTCGCCCTCCCTTCTCCCTTCCCGCAACAACGCTCTGGCCCGGTCATTCCGGGCCGAGTTTCAACTAAGCGCGCTCTAAGCGCATAACTAATTTTTTATTTTTGAACCATTTCTCTTTAAGTAGTCAAAGCGTGCAAGTATCATGATTATTGCAACGTATGGAATGACTCATTGGATCCATATTTATTAACCTACAACTAATTGGATCCACTATTGCCTGCGTTTCACTTCACGGTCCGAAGACAATTAAAGCAATAAGCTTATAAATCTTTTGATCGTGTAAACACCCTATCTGGAAAGAGACTGTTCACCCACATTGGTTGGGAGACTTGTCTGTGAGTGCGTGAGGGATCACAGGTGTTAATTGGCTGAACCATCCTGGTTTGTTCCCTTTTTTGAAGAGAGACTTCTATGCAAAACCTGAAAAAAATAATGTTCGCCTCCCTGTTGAGCCTGGCCGCCTTTGGTGCCAGCGCCAACGACCTGCTGAAAGGCAAGACCCTCGAAGTCGCCGTTTCGCCCAACTCCCCGCCCATGCTGTTCAAGGATCAGAGCGGCAAGCTGCAAGGCGTTGACCTGGAAATCTTCAACGGCTACTGCAAGTCCCGCGGGTGCACCATCAAGACCACCGAATACGACTGGGACGGCATGCTCGGCGCGGTTGCCAGCAAGCAGGCGGACCTGGCGTTCTCGGGTATTTCGATCACCGACAAGCGCAAGAAAGTCATGGACTTCTCGGCGCCATATTATGAAAACTCGTTCAACCTGGTGAGCCTGGCGTCCAAGAAACTGACCCTGACTGACCTGGCGCAGTTGAAAAAATACAGCATCGGTTACCCACGCGGCATGGCCTATGCCGACTTGATCAAGACCGATCTGGAACCCAAGGGTCTTTACAAAGTGGCCGATGCCAAGTTGTACCCTTCTTATAACGAAGTGATCACTGACCTGCAAAACGGCAACCTGGATCTTGCGTTTATCGAAGAGCCGGTGTACGACAACTACAAGTTCCACCAGAAGTTGCCGATCGCCGTCACTTATTCTTTCAAGGGCGTTGACCATCTCGGTTTTGCCTTCCAGCAAGGTTCGCCGATCCGTGCGGACTTCGATGCTTACTTGAAAGAACTGGGCCCACAGAAGTTGGCCGCCATCATGGACAAGTGGTTGAAGTCGTAACGGATGTTTGACCGTCAGTTCTTCGATGTCATAGGGCTGTTGTTGCACGGTGTCGTGGCCACGTTCTATATCACGCTGTCGTGCTTCATCACCGCCTTCACATTGGGGTTGGGAGTCGCCGTTTTACGGCGGCTTTCCGGCCATCGTACGGGTGCAGTTCTGAGTGCCGCCGTGTTCATCGTTCGTTCGATTCCGGTGCTGGTGCTGCTCTTCCTCGTCTATTTCGGCCTGCCGAGCCTGGGCATTCGCCCTTCGCCCATGGTGGCCATGAACCTCAGCCTGGGCGTCATTGGCGGGGCCTACCTCTCGGAAGTCTTTCGCGGTGCCCTGGCCTCGGTCGACCCCAATGAACGGGCGGCAGCGCAGGCGATGGGCTTCAGTGACCGCCAGGTGGTGTTTTACATCGAGCTGCCGCAGATGCTGCGTTTTTCCGTACCGGGCGTGATGAATGAACTGACCGCCGTCCTGAAAAACACACCGTTCGCCTACACCGTCGGTTTCACCGAGATCCTCGGGCAGGCCAAGGCCCTCACCGCCTCCACGTCGCTGGGCGTGAACATCTACCTGGCCGCAGGCCTCATGTACTTTTGCATCTACTCGATCTTCGCCCTGGCGCTGCGCAGGCTGCAGCGCCGGTTTGCCGATCAGTGATACCCGGAATAACGCCATGTCGATCCTGCAAATCAATAACCTGATGAAAGCCTTCGTCGATCATGTCGTGCTCAAGGGCATCGACCTGACGGTCAACGCCGGAGACACCCTGGTGATCATGGGGCCTTCTGGCTGTGGCAAAACCACCTTGATCCGTTGCATGAACCTGCTGGAGCGACCCGATTCCGGGACGATCCGGTTCCACGGCGATGACATGCTCAGCCCGCAGCTGGATATCCGCGCGCTGCGCAAGCACATCGGCTTCGTCTTTCAGAATTTTGCGCTGTACCGCCACCTGAGCGTGCTGGACAACATCACCCTGGGCCTGCGCAAGCTCCAGGGCAAAAGCCGTGAAGAAGCGCGGGCACTGGCGCTGCAAGAGCTGGACTACTTTGACATGGCCGCCCATGCCAAGAAGTTTCCCGCCCAACTGTCCGGTGGGCAGAAGCAGCGGGTCGCGCTGGCAAGAACCCTGGTGATGCAGCCTGAAATCGTCATTCTGGACGAGCCCACCTCGGCCCTGGACCCCCTGATGAGCCAGGAAGTCGCGTTGCTGATCAAGAAGCTCGAAGCGCGCCGGATCACCACGGTGTGCGTGACCCACGATATCGCCTTTGCCGATCAGATCAGCCAGAACGTGGTGTTCATGTACGCCGGCAAAATCGTCGCCCAGGGGCCGGTGGCCCAATTGGCCTTGCAGTCGGATATCCCCGAAGTCGCCTGGTTCTTTGGGAAGAAACGTCATGCTTGAGCGCTGGTTGAGTTTTTACCAGGACTTCCTCGACCAGTGGCCACTGATCGCGTCGGGCATTCTGGCCACGGTCAAATTGACGCTTACCGTCTCGATGACCAGCTTTGCCCTGGGTGTGCTGGTGTTCTTCCTCAGTCTGAGCAAACGCTCAGGGGTGGCCCGAAGTATCGAGGCATACAAGTCGTTTTTCATCGGCACGCCGCTGATCTGCATCATCTACATCCTGTACTACGGCCTGCCGGCCCTGGGGATCCGGCTCAGTCCGTTCGAAGTGATGGTCATCGGTTTTACCGCGAATGTGGCCGCCTATAACGCGGCGTATCTGCTGACGGCCTACAACGGCCTGGACAAGAGCCAACTGGAAGCGGCCACCGCGCAAGGTTTCAGCGAGGGCCAGATCTACACGAACCTTATCCTGCCCCAGGTATTGCGCACCTCGATTCCCGCGCTGACCAACCAGGTGATCTACAACCTCAAAGACAGCTCCATCGCGTTCCTGGTGCAATACCCGGAATTTTTCGCACGCATGCAGGAGTTGGCCGGTGGCAACTTCGAGTTCTTCAAAACCTATACGCTGACGGCGCTGTTCTACGTGGTATTGGCGTCGGCGGTGTTTATGCTGTCCAGGGCCCTGGAACGGCGCAATGCGCGGCTGGCCTGGCACTGATCAGATAAGGCGCGCCGCCACCAGCCAGTCCGCCACGGCCTGGAACGACGCGTCAGGCACCGGATCGCCCGGCACGGTCTTGCGGTAGATATCCGCGGCCAGCGCCTTGTCCGGCGCATGGGGAATGCCCAGGTCGTAGGCTTCCTGCAGCATCAGCAACGCTTCCTCAGGCGATGCGCGGCACACCACCACCGGCACCGGCGTTTCGCCGCGCACATAACGCACGCCGATCACGCACCCGTCGGTGGTGCCGATCATCATCGACGCCCGGTTCAACCCCAGCTTGGTGGCCAGGGCCTGCATTTCGTTGCGCTGGCGCCGACGCTCGCTCTTGATCAGCGGGTCGCCGTCGATGTCCTTGCGTTCGCGCTTGGTTTCGCTGCGGGTCATTTTCATGTCGCGACCGAACAGCCAGCGCTGCATCATCACGTCCACCCCGCCCACCAGGATGAATGCGCAGAGCACGGTGAACACCAGCGGCTTGAGCACCAGGAAGAACGTCGACTCCATGCACTCCGCCCCACAGCGCGACGACTCCATCAACGCCTGCAACGCATGCTTGCCCACCACGTAGAACGCCACCGCCAGCACGTGCACCTTGATCAGGCCCTTGATGAACTCCACCAGGTTGCGCAGGGCGAAGATCTTCTTCATGCCCTCGGCCGGGTTGATCCGCTTGAACTCGGGCTTGATCGGGTCCACCGAAAACACGAACCCGCGCATGGTGATGATGTTGGTCAGGATCACCACGCCGGTGGTCACCGCCATCACCGGCAGGGTAATGCTGATGACCAGCTGTTCGGCATGGTCGAGCACCCGGGGCCACACGGTGGCGAAGGGTTGCACGTAGATCTGCGCCGTGAGGTCGATCAGCGCCGTGACCTGGGCCTTGGCCCGGGGCGCAAGGATGGAAATGCACAGGGTGCAGAACAGAATGACCATGCCCGACACCAGGTCCTGGCTCTTGGCAACCTGGCCTTTCTTGCGCGCGTCCTGGAGTTTCTTGTCCGTGGCCGGCTGGGATTTCTCTTCACTGGTATCGGCCATCGGCTACTCCATGCCCGACAGGGTCTTGAGCAGTTCGACCGTGCCGCGGAACTCCGCCAGCTGGTCCAGCATCAACGGGATCAGGAAGCCGATGTAGATCACCATCAGGATCGAGAAAAACAGGTTTTTCACCGGCAGCGACAAGTCGAAGATGTGCAGGTTCGGCGCCATCCGCGACAGGTACGCCAGCATCAGGTCGGTGATCAGCAACGAGATCAGCAACGGGGAAACCATCAGCACGCCCACGCGCATGATCTGGTCGAGGATCGACAGCACCGCCAACAGCGCCGAGCTTGCAAAGACCGGGGTGAATGAGGTCACCGGCCACAACTGGTAGCTGTGGTAGTAACCGTCGACCATCAGGATAAACCCGCCGGACATGAAGAACAGCGTGATCAGCATCACGGTGAGCAGGGTCGCCATCACGCTGGACTCCCCGGACGACAACGGGTCCACCAACTGCGCCATGGTCGAGCCGCGTTGCAGGTCGATCAACTCCCCCGCCACCTCGGCGGCCCAGAACGGAATGCCGAACAGCAGCCCGATCAAAATGCCGATCAGGAACTCCTTGATCAGCAAGCCGGCGATGAACACGCTGCCGTGTTCGGGCATGGCGGTGAGCGCCTCGAACACCGGGAAAAACATCGGGATCGAAATCGCCACGGCCACACAACCACGGATCATCCCGGTGAGCCCCAGGCGGTTGAACGCCGGGGTGATCACCACCACGCCCATGGCCCGGCACGCGGCGAGCGAAGCGGAACTGATCACCGGGTAGGCGACCTCCAGAAACTGCGCGGTAAGGCTGGCATCCATGGGCGGTCAGCGCGTCCACATCGGGAAGTTGTCCAGCACCTGGCCGCCCAGTTCCGCCACCTGCCCGGCCAGCACCGGGCCGAGGAACACGATGGTCAACAGCACGCCCACCAGCTTCACCACCTGGGGCAGCGTCTGGTCCTGGATCTGCGTCAGCGCCTGGAACAGCCCCACGCTCAAGCCCACGATAATCGCCACCCCCAGCGCCGGCGCCGAGAGCATCAGCACCGTCATCAGCGCCTGTTTCATCAACGACAAAAATACATCCTGGCCCATGGGTCGTGCCTCAGCCGTAACTCAGAATCAAACCGTGCATCAAGCGCGACCAGCCACTCAGCGACACGAACAAAAAGATCTTCAGCGGGATGGAAATCAGGTTCGGCGAGACCATCGACATGCCCATGGCCATCAGTACGTTGGACACCAGCAAATCCACCACCAGGAACGGGATATACAGCAGGAAGCCAATCTCGAACGCCCGGGTCAGTTCCGAGCTGACGAACGCCGGCACCAGTACCACCAGGTCATCGTCACGCAGGTCGGCACGGGCTTCCGGCGACCAGATGGTCTCGGTGGCCTGCACGAAAAAGCCGCGCTCGGACTCGTTGGCGAACCGCGCCAGGTGCGCCTGCAACGGCGGGCGCAAGGCGTCGCCCAAGTCCTTGAGTTGCTCCACATGCTCGATATTGAGGTCGCGGCCCTCCACTTGCCGATACATGTCGCCGATCAACGGCGTGGTGACATACACCGACAGAATCAGCGCGATGCCGTACAGCACCAGGTTCGGCGGGGTCTGCTGCACCCCGAGGGCGTTGCGGATCAGGAACAGCACCACCGAAATCTTCATGAAACCGGTAAGTGTCACCACCGCCAACGGGATCAGCCCGATCGTCGCGACGACCAGGATGATCTCGATCAGGTTCGGCTGATAACCGGTCATGGGGTGGCGAAACTCAGCAGGCGCACACCCAGGCCATCGCCGATTTTCACCAGTTGGCCCTGGCCGACGCGGCGTCCGTTGACCATCAGGTCGACGTTGTCCACACCGGGGGTATTGAGCTGCAACAGGCTGCCCGCCCCCAGTTCGCGCAACTGCGCCAGGGTCAGTTCCAGGCTGCCCACCTGGCACACCAGTTTGAGCGGCAAGTCATCCAGGGCCGCAGCCGCATCAACGTCAGTCATTGTGTTCTCCATGTCCAAAAGGGGCGCTTTCAATTCTTCCTGTACGCGCAAGACCTCACCCTGGAACTGGCAACGGGCTTGCAACCGCCCGTCCAGGTCCAGCAGCGGGCCCGGGCCTTGTTCCAGCATCAGCACATCACCGGGTCGCAGGCTGCGCAGTTCGCCGAGGCTCAGCCACTGGCGCCCCGCGATCACCGTCACGGTCTGGCGCAGCGTCGGCAACGGGTCGGGATCCAGCGTGGTGTGTTGCTCCAGCAGTTGCGCCACCAGCACCGCAGCGCCTTCGCTCAAGTCCAGTTGCGCGCCCATGGCCGACTCATCGCCGAAGCTCAGCGACAGCGACAGATGCACGGCAAACGGGCGCTGCTCAAGGCCTTCGGTGGCTTCCAGCACTTGCACCGGATGGCCGAGCAAAGGCTCCAGGGTCTCGATCAGGTCGAGCACCGCCAGTTCCAGCAACAGCGAGCGCGGCAGCGACGGCAGTGTTTGCGCATCGAATGGCAACGCCAGGGGCGCCAGTACCTGCTCCAGCGCCGCCGGCGACAAACGCAGACGTACCGGCGCGCGGCCGAGCAACAGCAGCACATCACGGGGAGCGTTGAGCGGCTGCGGCTCGGTCGCCCAGCTCACCCGCACCGCCTGCCCGGCGCAACGCCCCTGCCAGGCATGGCGGCGCCGGTGCAACTGGTTATGCAGGCTCAGCAGCGCCGGGTCGTACTGGGTCAGCCACGGCGACAACGGGTCGGCAAGGGCCGCGATCATGTGCCGACGCCTTGCCCGAGGCGGGCCTGGGGTTCACCTTCGTCCCGCAACTCGCCCACGCGGCGCTCATGGTACTCACGCCCATCCAGCAGACTTTGCCAGGCGTCGGACTGACGCTGGCGGCTCAGGCGCTCCTGACGGAACAGGTCACGCTCGCGCTCCTGGCTTTCCAGGGTGGTGGACACATGGGTCACGTCGTTTTCCAGCTGCTCCTGGTCGTCGGACAAACCGCGCAGACGGTCCTGGGCCGCTTGCCAACTGGCCACCGACAAGCCTTCGGTGAGGGACGCATAAATCTGCCGGGCTTCTTCGGCAATCGCTTCACGGTGCAGGCGCAGTTGCTCCTTGGCGTCGTTCAGCACGCCGTGGGTCTGCTCGCAGCGTTGCTGTTGCGCGGCCAGCTGGCTGGCGGCGCGCTGTTCACGCAACACCCGCAGGGTCTGCAGGGTGCGCAGTTGATCGGTTTTCATCGGGCAGTCTCCCTCTTCATGCCAAAACGAATCGTTGTTGTATGGCCCGGACATTGGGGTGAGCGGGCTTGTCTCATGCCAACACCTGGCGCATGCGGATCAGCGTCTGTTCCAGGTTGCTGGGTTCGTCGGCGTTCTGGCGCAGGAACGCTTCGATCGCGTTGTGACGGGTGATGGCCTCGTCTGCCAGGGGGTCGCTGCCGGCGGAGTATTCACCCACGCGGATCAGCATTTCGATCTCGCCGTAACGCGCCATCAGTTCACGAATGCGCATGGCCAGGCGCTTGTGCTCCTCACCGGCAACCTGCTCCATCAGACGGCTGCGGCTGCGCAGCACGTCCACCGCCGGGAAGTAGTTGCGCTGGGCCAGTTCGGCGCTGAGGGCAATATGCCCGTCGAGAATCGAACGGGCTTCCTCGGCCACCGGATCACTGGCGGCATCGCCCTCGGTGAGCACGGTGTAGAGCGCGGTGATGCTGCCCGAAGGGCCAGGTCCTGCGCGCTCCAACAGACGCGGCAGCGCCGAGAAGAACGACGGCGGATAACCGCGACGGGTCGGCGGCTCGCCCACCGCCAGGCCGATTTCACGCTGCGCGCGGGCGAAGCGGGTCAGGCTGTCCATCAACAGCAGCACGTTGCGGCCCTGGTCACGGTGATACTCGGCCAGGGTGGTGGCGACGAACGCCGCGCGCACCCGTTCGGCCGCCGGACGGTCCGAGGTGGCGACCACCGCCACCGTGCGGGCACGGGCCTGGGCGTCCAGTTGCACGTCGAGCAGTTCACGCACTTCGCGGCCCCGCTCGCCGATCAGGCCGATCACGATCACATCGGCTTCACTGTTGCGAATGATGCTGGCGAGCAACGACGATTTGCCCACCCCCGGCTCACCGAAGATGCCCATGCGCTGGCCCTGGGCCAGGGTCAGCAAACCGTCGATGGACCGAATGCCCAGGGCCATTGAGCGCACGATCAGTTGCCGCGAGAACGGTGCCGGCGGTTCGGCGTGCAACGGGTAATGCTGCAAGGCCAGGGTCGGCGGAACACCATCGCCGTCGAGGAAATCGCCCATGGGGCTGATCACCCGGCCCAGTTGCGCGTCGCCGACGGCGACCCCGAGGGTTTCGCCGGTGGCGGTGATTTGCGTGCGCGTCGACAGGCCCTCCATGGAGCCGATGGGCGACAGAATCGCCTCGTCGCCATCGAACCCGATCACTTCGGCACTCAGGCTGCGGCCACTGCCCGGGTCGCGCAGTTGGCACAGTTCGCCGATGCTCGCACCGGCCACGCTGGCGCGCAGCAGCACACCGCGAATACTCAGCACGGTGCCGTGCATGGGCCGCAAGCGGGCCTGGGCCAGGCGCTCGTGCAGGCGGGGCAGCAACTGTTCGAGGGCGACGCTCATGCCACGCCCTCCTCGGCGAACGGCAGCAAGCTGCGACGCAGGTTTTGCAGTTGCGCCTCCAGGCCCAGTTCCACGGAACCGGCCGGGCTGTTGAGGCGTGCCTGGCCGGCGCTCAGTTGCTCATCGGCGTCCACCGCAATGGCCAAACCTTCGAGCTTGAGGCGTTGCCGCAGGGCGTCGACGTCGGCGGGCGGCACCCATAACGTCAACGCCTGATCCTGGCGAAACGCGCTCAGGGCCTGACGGGTGCAACGCACCACCCGGTCGGCGTTGTCCAGTTCACCCAGCACTTCGCGCACGATGCCCAGGGCCAGATCCGCCAGGGACGCCTCCAGGCCGCTCAGGTAATGCTGTACTTGGGATTGGGTCTGCAACAGCAGTTGCGCCACCTGTTCGGCGCCTTCCTGGCGGGCACTTTCAAACCCTTCGGCGCGGGCGGTCTCCAGCCACTGATCGCTGTCGGCCTTGACCTGTTCGGCGCGGGCCTTGGCCGCCTGCAAAAAGGCGAACCCGTCGGTCCATAGAGCCGCTTCTTCGGCCCGCAGGATGCGCGCGGTGGGACGGCTCGGCAATTCACTCATCGGGTGCTCACTCACGGGGCAATCTCCTCGGCGAACAGGCAGGCGGCGGCGGCCTGGACGATTTCCAGGTCACGCGGCAGCCGGGTGCTGTGGCCCTCGGGGAAGACAAAGCGCAAGCGCAACCAGCCTTGGAAGTCGGCGTGCTGGGCGTGCAACCAGGCCGCCACGCAGCCATGGCCGTCACGGTCGATGGCTTCGATCAGTTCCGCCGGTTCACGCAGCAGGTCGGCGGCGCCGCCCAGCTGACGCAACGCCAGGGCTTGGCTGAACACTTCAGTGCCAAGCCCTGCGCGCAGTTCGTTGACCACCTCGCGGCGGATCTCACGGCTCAAGGTCGCGCCGTGCCAGATGGCACCGCACAACCTTGGCAGGCGGGCAAATTGCGCCGATGTCAGCAACAGCACCGGCAAGTCGGCCGCCGCCGGCGTCACCAACTGTTCCAGCGGCGCCAATTGGTAATGGCTGACCAGCAACTGTTCCAGGCGCTGGCGAAAACGCGGCTGGCCCTGCAACACACTCAACACCTCTTCAGGCATGTCTTCGGCAAAACACGCGCCCAGGCCAGGCCCACGCACAAATTGCAGCGGCTCGGTAATCAGCTCCCGCCAGCGTTCGATCAAGCTCATTCACCCTCCTTGAGTACGTACAACGCCTGGGACTGGCGCCGCGCCCAATGCTGGCGCGCCAGAACACCCAGGGCGCCGAGGGCGATCAGCAGCAAGCCGCCGAACAGGATCCGCGCCTGGGCCAGGTTGTCTTCCAGCAGCCACAGCCCCATGAACCGCGCCAGGCGCGGTTGCGCCGGGTTCTGGCTGATGGCCACGGCGGCCTTGATCGCGGTCACCGACACCCCTTCGTAGCTCAGGCCGGAGATACCGTTGGCCACCAGGGTCTTGATCTGCGGGATCAGCGTGTTGATGTCGGTGCCCGGGTCATAGCGCACCAGCACCGAAGCCGACGACGGCGAAATCACGCGCTTGAGCAAGTCGTTGTCCGGCAGCACCACGTGCACGCGGGCGGCGACGATGCCGTCGATCTGCGACACCGAGTGGGACAGCTCTTCGCTCAGGGCATAGATCATCTGCGCCCGTTCCTGCACCGGTGACGACACCAGGCCGTTGCCCTTGAACACGTCGCCCATGTTGGAAAAGCTCTGTTGCGGCAGGCCGGCGTTGTCGAGCAGGGTCATGGCCTCGGCAAAACGTGACTCGTCGACCACCACCTTGAGCTGGCCGTTGTCCTGGGCCTTGCGTTCCGCCGGGATGCCGCCGCGCAGCAGCACCGCGACCATGGCGTTGGCATCGCGCTCGCTGAGGTTGGTATAGAGGTCGGTGTTGCAGGCCTGCAACAGGCTGGCGAGCAGGCCGATCAGCAACAGGCGCAGAGCGCGGTTTGGGCTTGGCATGGCGTCATTGACCCTTGAGCAGCGTGTTGGCGGACCCGGAAATCTGCGTCGCACCGCGCACCACCATCTGGGTTTCGATGGAGTAGTCGAACATCTTGCCCAGGGAGTGGACGATCTGGTCGACCTGTTGTTCGCCGACTTTTTTCCCGCCCTCGCCTTGAGGCGTGGCGCTGGCCGTGCGGATCTCCGCCGAGGCCGGTGGGGGCGCCGAAGGGTTGTTGGTGAGCAGGTCGGCGCGCTCGGAAAAGGTGCGGGAGCGGTCGATAAAACTGTTCAGGCGCTCCATCAGGCCGGAGCCGATCTGATGCGGGCTCGCGCCCTCGGGCATGCCCTTGGCGGTGTTGGCCATGTGCTCGAACAGGTTCTGCGAGGCCCCGGCGGGCCCCGCGCCAGCGGACGGCGGGAGGGCCGTGGCGCCAGCAGCGAGACTGATAGTCATAGGGTATTCCTACTCTTCGCCGTCATCGGACATCGCGTCGTTCAGCAGTTCCTGCATCTTCGGCATGATGATGAACTGGCCACCAATGGTGACGGCCTGGGTGATCAACGCATCGGTGAACGCCGGGTCATCGGCTTCGTTGGGTTTGTCGGCGGCCTTGGCGTTATCCACCGCCGCATTGAACTTGGCTTCAGGGCTGGCGCCACCAGGGGCGAGGTTGCTGTCTACGGCCGTTACGGACATGGTGCTGCTCCTTTACTGGTTGGGGGTTTCAGTACTGACTTGCGCACCGCGGAACACCCGCACCCCACGCTCGCGCGCCACCGGGGCGGCCACGACACGGGGTTGCAGGTGATCGACGTGCTGTTGCACCAACGCCAGGTACGGCGGTGGTCCGGACACGAACACTTCATCGCCCTCGGGACCGTTGCGCATGGACAACTGCTGGCCGTACACGTCGAGGGTGTTGAGGTAGGCCTGCAACTGATCCAGGTTCAGGGCGCTGGCCTTGAACAGCTTGGTGGTGATCTCGTCGCTGGCGTTGAGGTACAGGAGGTTGCCGTCGAAGTACCAGGTCAGGCCGTTGGTGCTGCACAGCGTCTGCAGGAACTCCCCGGCGGTGGCGGCGCGAATGGTGCTGCGGGCCTTGCCGCGCACCTTGTCGGAGAGCACCAGGGGCACGTCGAGGTTGTGGCCGAACTCCTCCAGGGCACTGCGTACGTCCTGGTCCACCAGCACGTAGGCGTAGGGTTGGGAGAACCACGCCGGCTCATCGGCGGCATTGGCCAGACGCACACCGAACAGGCATAGGACAGCCATCAAAAATATGCTTACATGGCGTCCGCCTTCGCCCAACGAGTTGTGACGATGACCCAGAAATTTCTGCTCGCCAGTGCCCTGTTCCTGGCGGCCTGTTCCAGCAAACCCTCGACCGACAGTGACAAGTCCCTGCAACTGGCCAACGACCTGAGCAAACGCGGCGACTACGCCAGCGCCGCAGCGTTGTACGAACGAGCGGCCCAGCAACCGGGCGCGGGCATCGAGCTGTGGCTCAAGCTGGGCCAGGCCAGGCTCGGCGCCAAGGATGCGCTGGGCGCCGAACGCGCCTTCCAGCAAGCCCTGGGGTTCGACACGCGTAACGCCGAAGCCCTGCTCGGCCTGGGCACCGCGCAGTTGCAACTGGGCAAGAGCCAGCGCGCGGTCACCTCGCTGGCCCAGGCCGCCGAGGCCAGCCACCTGCCGGTGGCGTACACCCGGCTGGGTATCGCCAATGTCCTCAATGGCCAGGCCGCTGCGGCCCAGACCGCCTTCGCCAAGAGCCTGAGCCTGACCCCCGACGACCTCGACAGCCGCTGCAACCTCGCCCTGGCCTACGCCCTGGGCGGGCAGTCGCAACAGGCCCTGGACACCATCACCCCGGTGTCCCGCTCGCCCCGCGCCCTGCCCCGCCACCAGCGCAACGAGCTGCTGGTGATGGTGCTGGCCGGTTACGAACAACGCATCGCCAGCCTGCCCCTGGACGACATCCCCGCCGCCGAGCGCGAGCGCCTGGTGGCCGAAGCGAAGCGCATCAAGGCGATCAGTGATCCGGTGGCGCAGGCGCGTGAGTTGGGGTTGGTCGATCCGCGTTGAGTTTGTCGCGCATCTGAGCGGTGCTTCTGGGCTGAACCGCTCAGCACAAGTGCTTTTTTGCTCAGCCGTTTGAGGCTTCATTGCTCACCCCCCGGCGCGCCGGCCTTGGCTTCCTGCTGGTCCTTGCGCCGCTGCAATTGCTCGCGGTCGAAGCCTTCGATGTACACCTGGGCGGCGCGGCCTACCGGGGCGGCCATCACCGGGCCGGTTGCACGGCCCTGGGTCAGGTCTTGGCGGCGCTCCACCATCTGCATCAGGTTCAGGTTGTTCGCACAGCCCAGCGCCAGGGTCGGCTTGAAGTCTTCGCCCAGGCCGATGGTGTCCGTCGCCGGCGGTTGCTGACACTGGGTCGGCACACCGTCCGCACGGTATTCGGAGGAGTAATACGCCGGTGCCAGATGAGTCTGGCAACCCACCAGCGCCAGGGGCAACAGCATCAACACACGCATAACCGTCATGGCAGGCCCCCTTATCAATTCATGTAAAAACCGAACGCCCCGCCGCTGCGCGGTCCGGTGGCCGCTGCGGTAGCCGGTTGGGCGTCCAGGGGAGTGGCAAGGGTGCGACCGCGCACCGGCTCCACCAGGTAGGGGGTGATCAGAATCACCAGTTCGGTTTCGTTGCGCTGGAAGCGCTTGGAGCGAAACAGGTTGCCCAGGATCGGTACGTCGCCCAGCAACGGCAGTTTCTCGATGTCCTGGCTGCTCTCACGCTGGAACAGGCCGGCGATCGCGAAGGTCTGCCCACTGCCCACTTCCACCCGCGTATCGGCACGGCGCACGCTGAACGACGGCACATGGAAGTTGCCGAAATCCACGGTCCCGCCACTGACCACGCTGCTGACTTCCGGACGCACTTGCAGGGCGATGCGGCCGTTGGGCAACAGCGTCGGGTTGAACAGCAGCGACACGCCGAACGACTTGTATTCGATACCCACCAGGTCACGGTTGACCGGCACCGGAATCGCCACTTCGCCACCGGCGAGGAAGCTGGCGGTCTGGCCGGTCATGGCGGTGATGTTCGGTTCGGCGAGAATCTGCAACACACCGTTGGCCTGCAAGGCGTCGAGCATGCCGTCGATATTCACGTTGCCCGAGCCGGTACCGGCGGTGGCCAGGCCACCCGCCGTGGCGGCCGCCAATGGACCGCCGGTGATCAGGCCGAACGAGAAGGTGCCGTTGTTGAACATTGCGTTCCAGTTCACGCCGTAGTGCAGCAGCTCGGAACGCGACACTTCGGCAAAGCGCACCCGCAGGTTCACTTGGGCGGAACCGGCATATTCGGTGGTGTTGATCGCGCTTTGAAAGCCCTGCCCCTGGGGGTTGAGCAACGCGTTGAGGTCAGTCGCTTCGCCCACCGAACCCACAGTGCCCTTGGCGATCAGACGGTTGCCGGCGCCACTGATTTGCGCGCCGTTGCCCGGGTGCAGCGTCTGCATCGGCGCGGTCACCGCCTGGGTGCCACTGCTCACCGACAGGGTCAGGCTCGCCAGTTGTTTACCGTCGTCGCCCAAGGCGATCAGGCTGGTGTTGCCCGGCGCCTTGCCGAAGATGTAAATCGTGCCCGGCGACACCACTTGCAGGTCGGCCACATTGGGCTCGGCCACCAGCACCGAATCCACCGGCGCGACAAAATGCAGGATCCGCCCTTCGCCGGAAGCCAGGTTGATGGAGCCGGCGGCACCGGCGGCAATTTCCTGCGCCTGACTCACACACGAAAACACAGCCAACAACAACACACAAAAACGCATCATGAGGCGGACGCCAGCGGGGTGACGGAAGCCGCGCCAGGTGCGCGGCGGTTGGAAATATCGGTCAGGCTGATGGTGACCAGCGCCTGCAGGTTGTACTCGGTGGCCAACTCGCGGAACGACAGCACCGCCAGGTCCAGTTCGCCGCGCAGCACCAGGCGCCGCAGGCCGCGCCGCAGTTCCGGGTGCACCAGCAACACGGCGCTGTTGACTTCGCGGATGTTTTCGCAGGCCAGCCGCAATTGGCCGATCAACGCACGGCTGACTTCCTCGGGGATCAGTTCGCGCTGCGGCTCCTGGCGACGCAGGGCGCCGCGCAGTTGATCTTCCAGGCCCGGCGCCAGCACCAGGGCACCGATCACGCGGTTGCGGTCGGCGTACTGGTGGCTGATCTGCCGCGCCAGGGATGCACGCAGGTGTTCGGCCAGACGGCCAGCATCGGTTTCGCGGGCGCCCCACTCCACCATGGCTTCGAGCAAGGCGCGCTGGTTGCGGATCGACACACCCTCGCCGATCAGCAGACGCAGGGTTTCGGCCACGCGTTGCAACGGCACCAGGCGCAAGGCCTCCTTGACCAGTTCGCCATAGGTGGCTTCGGTGCGCTCCAGCAACAGGCGGGTTTCCTGGATGCCAAGGAAGTCGGCAGCGTAACGCCGCAGGCTGCGCTCCAGCACACCGCGCAGCACTTCATCGGGCAGCAGGAAACCGATGCCGGCGTTGCGCAGGGTTTCTTCGTGCTGACGCTCGATCCAGTGCGACGCGCGGCCATTGAGCGGCGAATCGGCCTGCACAGTGGCGATATCGAGCAGCTGCACATGCACCGGGTCGTCCTGCAACAACAGGCAGTTGACCGGCATCTCGCCCTCGCTCACCGGCACGCCTTCCAGGGACACGCGGAAACCACCGGCCGGGGCCTTGGGTTCCATGTAGATGCCCGGCACCGGCACATCCACGCCCAGGTCGGTGCGAATGTCGTGACACAGTGCTTCGACCCGCTGGCGCAGCAACTGGCGCGGTGCGCTCTGGGACAAG
The DNA here is from genome assembly GCF_054071875.1 of Pseudomonas sp. SDO524_S393. Classification (NCBI taxonomy): domain Bacteria; kingdom Pseudomonadati; phylum Pseudomonadota; class Gammaproteobacteria; order Pseudomonadales; family Pseudomonadaceae; genus Pseudomonas; species Pseudomonas sp. SDO524_S393. The sequence goes on from NZ_JBSVVZ010000049.1 coordinate 19,524, forward strand.
CCGCTGCCGATGGTCAGCAGCACCCGGGTGTCGGGCATCAGGTTGTCGTCCAGTTCGGCCTGCACTTCGACCTGCGGCTCCGGCGCTTCGAGCAACGGCTCCACCTCGGCTTGCGGTTGACGGTTGTGGCGGCGGTACATCACAAAGGCCGCGCCGCCGAACACCAGGGACAGGGCCAGGAACACCCAGGTCGGGAAACCCGGCAACAGGCTGACGCCGATCATGATCAACGCCGTCAGGCCCAGGGCGCGGTGACTGGCGCCCAGTTGCTTGATGATTTCACTGCCCAGGTCGCCGCTCTCACCGTCGCTGTTCACGCGGGTGACCACGGTACCGGCGGCCACCGAAATCAGCAGCGCCGGGATCTGCGCGATCAGGCCGTCACCCACGGTGAGCAGCGAGTAGGTATGCACCGCCACGCCGAAGGGCATGTCGCGCTCGATCATGCCGATCAGCATGCCGCCCAGCAGGTTGACCGCCAGGATCACCAGGCCGGCAATCGCGTCGCCCTTCACGAACTTCATGGCGCCGTCCATCGCGCCGAACATCTGGCTCTCACGCTCAAGGCGCGAACGGCGACGACGGGCTTCACCCTGGTCGATATCGCCGTTGCGCAAGTCGTTGTCGATGCTCATCTGTTTGCCGGGCATCGCGTCGAGGGTGAAGCGCGCGGCCACTTCCGCCACGCGCTCGGCGCCCTTGGTGATCACCACGAACTGCGCCACGGTGATGATCAGGAACACCACCATGCCCACCACCACTTGCCCGGCGATCACAAAGTCACCGAACGCCTTGACGATGTGACCGGCGTCGCCGTGCAGCAGGATCAGGCGGGTGGTGGTGATCGACAGGGACAGGCGAAACAGGGTGCTGAGCAGAATCAACGGCGGCAGCGCGGAGAACTCCACGGAATGGCCGATGTAGAAGGCAACGATCAGGATCAGGATGCTCAAGGCGATGTTGAGGCCGATCAGCATGTCCACCAGGTAGGTGGGCAGCGGGATGATCATCATCACGATGGCCATCAGCATGAAGGCGACGATGATCACGTCAGTGCGTTGGGCGGCAACGCGGGCGAGATTGTTCAGGCTGTTGAGTGCACTCATGCGCCGGCCCTGCGTGCGGCCAGGTAGCGCTTGAAGCACTGACGCGCCTCGTCCTTGCGCTCGCCGTACCACAGCGCGCGGGCGCGCAGCAGCAACAGGCTGGCGGACTCGCCTTCGAGCGCCACCAGGCGGTCAAGGGCGCCGAGGGCGCGATTGGCATCGCCGCTGTCGGTAAACGCCAGCACCAGCGAGCGCAGCAGCACGCCGTCGTGGGGCGCCACGCTGGCGGCAATCAACAGCATGACCAGGGCGCGCTGGGACTGGCCATTGCGCCGGTACAGTTCGCCGATGCCCTTGAGCAGTTGCACGGCGTCATCGTGATCACGGGCCATCAGGCATGTACCTCCGAGCGTTGCTGTTCGAGGTTGCGGCGCACCTCGATTTCTTCGCTGATCAGCTCGACCGCCAGTTCCTTGATATGCGGCTCGGCGTCCAGGCTTGGCAGAATGTGTTCCATCACATGCTCCAGCAGTTCCAGGGAACGGGCACTGCCGAACAGCAACGAGTCGACGCCGGCGGCACTGGTGAGTGCTTCCAGGTCACTGCGCAGGGAGCGGCGAGTCTGGACCTTGCGGGTTTTCACGACCGCTTCGAAAGCGGTCGCCTGACGCGAGCTGACCGGACGAATCGCTTCGACCGGTGCACTGCGCACGTCACTGGGAATCAACGGGCGGGGTTCGACTTTCATCCCAGGGCCTTAGCTGTAAAGCAGCGTCATAAGGTAAAGGTAAAGCGCTCCTCGCCACGGGCGAGAGTCACTTGGTTGTTCTCGATGCGCTCCAGCACCCAGTTGTCCGCCAGGGCCGCGCCGGGGTACAGGCGCTTGCCGCTGTCATTGATCACGTAAGGATTGGTCCCGAACCACACGGCCTGGAACCGCACGCGTGGCCGCGCGGCGTCGGCCCGTACCGCCACCCGGGGGTTGAGCACGATCTGCTGGCCGTAACGTTGGTCGAAGGCTTGTTGCAGGGCGAGCCATTGTGGCTTCTGCGATTGTTCGAAGCTGCCCACGGCACTGAGCTGGCCGTTGCTGTTGCTGACCTTCACACCGTCCAGGCGCGCCGCTTGCAGTTGCTGCTCCAGCCAGGCCTTGGCCTGTTCGCGGGTCGGTTTTTTCACCGCCGGCGCATCGACCACCGCGGCAGCGGGCAACACTGGTGCCTCCGAGCGAAACGCCAACGCGCCCGCGCAAATGAACAGCAACGCCGCCGCGACGATCCACGGTGTGCGCTTGGTATGAGAAGGGGTTTTCGTCGGTTTTTCCGCGCCTTCCGGCAACGCCAGGCTGACGCCAGCCGCGCCGATGCGCAGTTGCACTGGCAGGCGCGCGCGATGGCCGCTGCCTTGGGGAATACGTACAAGGCCCGCAATCTGCACATCTCCGCCCAATGCCTCGACCGCGACCTGGCCGCCGTCAAAACGCAGGCGCAGGTGCAAGCCGGCAATGCCCGGATCGCTCAGAACGAGATCGGCCGCGAGGTCCGCGCCGATGGTGTAGACGGGCTGGTCGAGTACCAGGGAACTGCCCTGATGCAAGCCACCGGTCACTGTCAGGGTCGGCGCGCCAATACCGGCGACCGGGCCCAGGGAAATCAAGGCTGTCATGTTCGGGTTTGCCCCCTTGAGAATCACAGGCCGCAATCACGCCTGTGTCGATCAACAACGGTGCAACGTTTTGTGAAACACAAAGCAGTGGGTAAACGGGCAGCGCCGGCGCCGCCCGTTTGGCGAATCAGTTCTGCGGACGCTGTTTGGTGGCGTCGAGCTCCGCTTTTTTCGCGGTGCTGATTTCAGTGATCTTGGCCGACTTCTCGATAGCCATGTTGAAGGTCGCTTCCATCTTCGCGATAGCGTCGTCGGCGCCGCCTGCTTTTACTGGTGGGACATCAGCCATGTTCATCTCCTTGCATCGATAGGGAAGTTATTCAGTTGCGCAACAGCAACCTGAATGTATGCAAACCGGTGAATGCTCAAAACGTCAGACAGTGAGCTTTCGAACCGCCGTTGGTTTGCATGGGTTCCATACTACTCACGATCAAAACGCCTTCGCTGTGAAAGCTTGTGAAACGTTTCAGATACAGGGCGTGAAAGGTTTGGCTCAACCTGGCGTTGAAAAAAATTCATCACCCGCACGGCGCGGAACTTTTTTCCAAAAATCCAAACACGGCGGCCTCCAGTGTTTACGGGGCCTGCACGCCCGCAGGTTGCGCCGAGGTGCCCAAAGGGCCGGGATCCAACACCGTTTAACCGCCCTTCACACGCCGGCTTCACGATTTTTTTTGCGACGACTTCACATTTTTCGCTAATAGCCCTTTGCCCAACTTCGCGGATATTTCCATTTGTAACAGAAGCGACTTAATCATCGCGTTTGATAGCTCGGCGCGAGCGACCTTAGTGCCCGCGACCAACTAATACTGCGGCGCCTGATTAGTACAGTTGCACTAATAGCTAAAACACTTAGTGCGCAGGCCCTGATATATGAAACAACTAGCAGATGCCCATGACAACGCCCGCGACACGCAACACCCGACCCTCCCCCGACAGACCGGCGCAACAGGGAGCTGCACCGGGCTGTGTTTTCAACGCACAAAGGTTTAATGACATGACGTACCCCAAACGCAGCCAGTTCACCGATGACGCATCCTTCGAGATCCACTTCGGCCCGTTCCAATTGCTGCCCCGACGTCATCTGCTCCTCAAGCACGGGCAACCCGTTGCCCTGGGCAGCCGCGCCCTGACCTTGCTCATCGCCCTCGCCTCGCGGCCCGGAGAATTGCTGGAGAAAACCGAACTGATCGAGCTCGCCTGGCCAAGGCTGGTGGTGGAGGAATGCAACCTGCGCACTCAGATCAAGGCCGTTCGCCGCGCCCTGGACGACGACGACGCCTTTTACATCGCCACGGCGCCGGGCCAGGGTTACCGTTTTGTCGCACCCACCTGGTTCGAACGCGCCACCCCGCCGGAACCGGTGAAAAAGCAGCCGGTAGTGCTCGGCGTGTATGGCTGCCGCCACTGTCGGGGCGCCGGGATGATGCCGCTGTTTGCCCAGGTGGGCATGCAAAACAGCTGACCGAACAGGGTTATTCCGTTGGAAAAATAGTTTTTTCCGACGGAATTATTCAGCGGGCCCGCCTGTTGTATTTCCCGAGACTGCCCAACACACATAACCTCAGGAACTACTTCATGAATCGCTCCCTTTTGCTCGGCCTGCTCAGTGTTCTCGCGGTCGGCTCCGCCCAGGCGGCTTCGCTGCAAGTCCCGGTCAACCTGGTGAGTGCCGACGGCGCTCCCCAAGCGGTTGGCAGCGTGACCATCAGCGAATCGGCCTACGGCCTGATCTTCACCCCCGATCTCAAATCCCTGCCGATGGGCGTGCACGGCTTTCACATCCACGAAAACGGCAGTTGCGAAGCCGGCGTGAAGGACGGTGTGAAAGTTGCCGCGCTGGCCGCCGGTGGCCACTTCGACCCGGAAAAGACCGGCAAGCACCTGGGCCCTTATGCTGACGGCCACCTGGGCGACTTGCCCGCGCTGTACGTGAACATGGACGGCACCTCCACCAACCCGGTGCTGGCGCCGCGTTTGAAAACCCTGGCCCAGATCAAGGGCCATGCCCTGATGATTCATGCCGGTGGCGACAACCATTCCGACATGCCCAAGCCACTGGGCGGTGGCGGTGAGCGCGTGGCCTGTGGCGTGATCTGATACCCTGCCGCACAAAAAAGGGCCGGTCACCCCCGTGACCGGCCCTTTCTTACCTTCTCGACTCCCCTTTTGAATGCCCCTGCCTATGAAAATGATGATGACCTGCGCCGGCCTCGCCCTCTTGTTGACGGGCTGCGTGCAATACGACTGGTACAAGGACAACACCACCCGCGAGCAAAAGGACCGCCAGGTGCTGTCCTGCACCGCCGACGCCATCCGCGCCGTGCCGCCCAGCTATGTGGTCACCAGCGAGTCGTCACAGACCAATGCCTCTGACTGCGACCGCAATAGCAAAAAATGCCGCAGCCGCCCGCTGTACTCGACCAATACCAGCTACAACTCCACCGATATGAGCGCCGGCGCCCGGGACATCGTGGTCAAGGACTGCATGTACAAGATGGGCTATCGGGAAATCCAGATTCACCGCTGAGTCGATCAAGCCGCGTTCAGGCCGCCGAGATCAAGGCGCCCGTCCTTGACCGGCGGGCACCAGTAATAGCCACCGGTCAATGGCGTGCTGATGCGGTACAGGCCGTCGACAATCCCGTCCTCCAGCCCGCTCATGCGGCGCAATTGGGCTTCGAACGCCTCGAAGGAATGCCCGAACGCCAGGAACATCAACCCGGCCTGGCCGTTCTCGGCCCATGGCATGGAGCGGCGCACCACGAACGCTTCGGGGCTGAAGCTTTCCTGGGCGGTGCGTTTGGTGTGGGCCGACGCCGGGGCGTCGTCGAGTTCTTCGTTATCGCTGTGGCGACGGCCGATGATGTGGTCACGTTCCTCGGCGGGCAACGCGGCGAAGCCATCGAGGTCGTGCTGCCACTGCTGGATCGCGGCGAAACTGGCGCCGCTGTCGGTCAGGGCGGCTTCCACGGCGGCATCGTCGTGGGGGTTTTCGGTGCCGTCTTCGTAGTCGGTCAGGTCGAAACCGGTCTTGTAGCGGAAGCCTTCGGTCATCTGCACCAGACGGAACGCCGGCGCCAGGGCCTTTTCAAAGGCGCGGCTGCGCAACAGCAACTCGCCACGGTCCACGCCGTGCAACCACACCCACAGCGCCTGCTGGGTCGACGGGTTGTGCGCACCCGGCCCGCTGATCGCCGGGAAGGCACGCAGCCCTTCTATTTGTGCGCCCAGCGCGTGCACCAGCGGTTCACCGAAACCGACCACCACCGCCGCATCCGTCAACTGCACCAGCGCGTCCAGTGCAGCGGGCACGGCGTCGAGTGAATCCACGGTGAAAAACAGATGACGTGCCTGCAAGGGCACCGGGGCGGCAAGAATGCCCGGCTGGTACTGACTCATGTGAACTCCTTCTGGAAAGGCGCGCAGTTTATCCCAAAGCACAGGCCGTACGCTGCCTTGCGTTGCGCCGGGCGTACAAGCCTTGCCACAGGGCCCTGTGTTGGGTGACTCTCTAGTCAGGATTTCCAGTCATGCTTTGCAATAATCCAAGGGGTAGCGCCATGACCACCGAACACCTGCTCGCCCAGCTGTTTCCCACCGCCATCACGGATATTCCCGAACCCTTCCGCCTGGCAGCGCCCATCGAACAGCGCGAATACCTGGTCGACGGCCAGTTGCAGACCTGGACCGGGCCGCTGGCGCAGGTACAGAGCCCGGTGCAATTGGGTGAAAAGCGCGTGGTGATCGGCAGCACCCCGCTGCTGGACGCCGACACCGCGCTCACCGCCCTCGATGCTGCGGTGCGCGCCTATGACCGTGGCCAGGGTGAATGGCCGACGATGCGCGTGGCCGACCGAATCCAGCATGTCGAAACGTTCCTGCGGCGCATGCGTGAACAGCGCGACGCGGTGGTCAAGCTGTTGATGTGGGAGATCGGCAAGAACCTCAAGGACTCGCAGAAAGAGTTCGACCGTACCTGCGACTACATCACCGATACCATCAATGCCCTCAAGGAGCTGGACCGGCGCTCCAGCCGCTTCGAGCTGGAACAGGACACGCTGGGGCAGATCCGCCGCGTACCGCTGGGCGTGTCGTTGTGCATGGGCCCTTACAACTACCCGCTGAACGAAACCTTCACCACGCTGATTCCGGCGCTGATCATGGGCAACACCGTGGTGTTCAAGCCGGCCAAGCTTGGTGTGTTGTTGATTCGCCCGCTGCTGGAAGCGTTCCGCGACAGCTTCCCGGCCGGCGTGATCAACGTGATCTATGGCAGCGGTCGCGAGACCGTCAGCGCGCTGATGGCCAGCGGCAAGATCGATATCTTTGCATTTATCGGCACCAACAAAGCTGCCAGCGACCTGAAGAAACTGCACCCCAAGCCGCACCGCCTGCGCGCGGCCCTGGGCCTGGATGCGAAAAACCCCGGCATCGTGCTGCCGGAGGTGGACCTGGACAATGCCGTGAGCGAAGCCATCACCGGGTCATTGTCGTTCAACGGCCAGCGCTGCACGGCGTTGAAGATCCTGTTCGTGCATGAAACCGTGGTGGAGCGGTTCATCGAGAAATTCAACCAGAAGCTGGCGGCACTCAAGCCCGGCATGCCCTGGGACGACGGCGTGTCGCTGACCCCGCTGCCGGAAGTGGGCAAGGTTGACTACCTGAACGGGCTGGTGGCCGACGCCAGGCAGCATGGCGCCCAAGTCGTGAACCCGGACGGCGGGGTCAGCCGCGGTTCGTTCTTCTATCCGGCGGTGCTGTACCCGGTGAACCCGCAGATGCGCGTGTACCACGAGGAACAGTTCGGCCCGGTGGTGCCCATCGTGCCTTATCGCGACCTGGAGACGGTCATCGACTACGTGCTGGAATCGGACTTCGGCCAGCAACTGAGCATTTTCGGTACCGACCCGGAACACGTCGCACGCCTGGTGGACACCTTCGCCAACCAGGTGGGCCGCATCAATATCAACGCCCAGTGCCAGCGCGGGCCGGACACCTTTCCGTTCAACGGGCGCAAGAACTCGGCCGAAGGCACCCTGTCGGTACACGACGCGTTGCGCGTGTTTTCGATCCGCACGCTGGTGGCGACCAGGTTCCAGGAGAGCAACAAGGCACTGGTCAGCGATATCCTGCGCAACCGTGACTCGAACTTCCTGAGCACCGACTACATCTTCTGACGGCATCTCGGAGCCCGTTATGAAAAACGGGCACCTGTGGGAGCTGGCTTGCCTGCGATACAAGCACCTCGGTGCTTCAGACACACTGAGTGGATGCTATCGCAGGCAAGCCAGCTCCTACATTCGATCGAATTAAACCGAGCTTTAGGAGGCCTTTTACTACCGATGAACCTGCCCATGTTTGCCCGGCGCCTGTTGCGCCCTTTGCTTGACCCCTACCGCCGCTACCGCCACGCCAAGCTGATCCATGCGGTGCGCGTGTCCATCGGCCTGTTGGCGACCATCCTGCTGACCACCGGCATCAACCTGCCCCACGGTGAATGGGCGTCGGTGACCATGCTGATTGTGATCGGCGGTTTGCAGCACCACGGCAATATCGGCAAGAAAGCCGTCGAGCGTGCCTACGGCACCTTGATCGGCGCCACCGTCGGCCTGTTGCTGGTGGTGCAACAGGCGTACCTGGGCCAGCCGTTGCTGACCTACTTATTGATGTCGGTGGTGTGCGGGTTCTTTTCCTATCACGCCATCGGCAAGGGCGGGTACATCGCGCTGTTGTCGGCGATCACGGTGTTCATCGTGGCCGGGCACGGTGACAACCCGCTGTCGGATGGCTTGTGGCGCACGGTGGACATTCTGATCGGCATCGTCCTGGCCCTGGCGTTTTCCTTCGCCCTGCCCCTGTATGCCGTGTATTCGTGGCGCTACAACCTGGCCAGTGCGTTGCGTGACTGCGCCGCTATCTATAGCCGGATCATCAGCGGTGGTTCGGTCACCGATGATGAACATCTCAAACTGCTCAACCGCCTGAACGCGGCGATGCTGCAATTGCGTTCACTGATGCCGTCGGTGTCCAAGGAAGTGCGCATCTCCATGACCGAGCTGGACGCCATCCAGCGGCATCTGCGCATGAGCATCAGCACCCTGGAGATTCTGGGCAACACGCGCCCCGATCCACGGGATGAGCAGGCCATGGCGCGGATGCAAGTCATGTTGAAAGCCGAGCACCGGCAGATCCGAGTGCAACTGGTGGGGATGGCGCGTGCGTTGAAGTCGGGGGTGACGGAGCGGTTGGAGCGTGAGGGGAGCATTGCGAGCACTGACTCGGCGATGAGTGCACCGGTTTACGGTGATCGGGATGGTTATCAGCTGTTGACGTTTGAACTGTTGAGCAATGTGGACGCGATGCGCGCCCGTTTGGCGAGCAGCGCAAACCGATGGAAGATTTGAACCGAGGTCGGTGCCCCATGAGCGGGAGGGGTTCACACACCCCCTCCCGTCATGACGTCAATGCACGCTACCTGATACCGACTCCGTTGCAATGCCCGCCCAGAAGATGATCTTTTTCGGTGCCCACCGCTCCGTTGTTGAGGTTCACCGTGTAGTAGTAATTGGAGAACAGGAATGAATGGGAGAAGGTCGATGTCCAGTAGTTGGCAAACCCCATCGGCCAGCTGTTACCAAAGGCCGCGTGAATGGCCCTGGCCTCATCGAGACTGGGCAGGCGTAACCCCTGATTGATCGCGTTTTGCCGAATGTTGGCGTAGCGCTCCCGGCCCAATCCGTAGCACAACACCACATTGCTGACGACCACCGTGTAGGAGCGCGTCTGGGCCGGCCAGGACGAGTCACGCACGGAAACTGTCGCAGTACCGTTGCCACGTACGGTGACCAGCCCCGACGAGGTGACATTCACAACACTGCCATTGGACGAAAAATAAAAATACGGGCCTGTTCCCCCGCTCGCCTGATAGTGAACCTGGTTACCGGGGCCAAATGCCGGCAACACGTCTGGATTGCCGGGAATCAAGTAGGTCGGCCTGTTGAGGTAGACCGTCGACTGGTTGAACACGAGTGCGGTGGTATGCACGATGCGGTACTGCGTCTGCGGAAATGCCACCGCTTTTGTCTTGTCAGCTTTCTTATGGAAATTGACGTGGGGCGTCACTGTCACCGTGCCGTTATTCGGAACCGACAGCAGCCAACTGCGCAGCACGGCGATGTTCGCAAAGCCGTTCGCGGCTTCGATTGCCGTGACAGCATGAGCCACCAACAAATCTTGCGTCACTGCGCCTGGAGCGGACACCGTTATCCAGCCGAATTGATCTTTTTGGCTGAAGGGCCACTTGGCCATTGTCAGCATCGCATTGCCACTCAAGTTGGCTGGATTTATGGTTCCTCCATTGGCGACGCCGTTGATCAACGCCCTAGGCAAGCTGGCTTGCGCGATCGCCTGGACGTTTACCTTTTGCACTTCCGACGACCCCTCGCCGCCTCGGCCCAGAATCACTTCGTATTGCAGGTCGATCGTGCTGAAAATACTCCGGCCAACCAGATCATTGCTGATGTTGAAGGTCACGGTGCCACCGTCCAGGCCGTTCAACGTGCCCACATCAATCGCCGTGCCATCCGCAAGGATCCAGTACAACGTGATCCTATCGGTCCCACCTAGATTCATGTTCGGGTAGGTCACCAGTACCTGGCATTTGTTTTCCACGGCTATCGGGTTGATGTTTACGACAGGCCCCGTGGCCGGGTTCGCATACTTGATTTGAGGATGGGGGAATACATTGGGCTCTGTCTGGACCATGTGGTGACGCGTATTGAACCATACGATATCGGCGAGGTTGCTGGTGCGATTGAATGTCACGCCGAACCGAATAGCCAAGGGGGTCCACTCTTTGAGCAACTGCAACCTTGCCACCGGCGAGAAGGGGGCCGGCCCGGAAGCCACGTCCGTAGCCTGGGCCTCGCGAGCGGCATAGGTGTCCTCGTAATACGCTTCACCGGTAGCGAATTCGCCGGTGTAATCCAGCCACATACGCTGCCCCAACGCGGCATAGAGCCAAGGGGCGACACGAGTTCGGTCTGACCCCACCAGCTTGGGAATCTCAAGCACGGCACTGTCGCCAATGCTGTCGATTCTGGGGCCATCCAGATCGCTGAGCGTCAGGAGCTTGAGTGTGTATACCGGCGAATCGGTGGGAACCGTATTGCGAATGACCCTGAACGATACAAAAATATCGCGCCCTGCGGGGTGAATATTGAAGCCGATGACTTCAGGTGGAACGGGCACATCGACATAGGGATCACCGGTGTTGGCATCTTGAGTCGCAAAGTGCGTTCCGCCACCCGCCAGCCCAACCCAACAGACCTCTACGCTGTCGCCGTTCTTGGGCGCATCGTAGCGGCAACGCACCGTGGCGCCCGTCACGGCAACCAGACGTGGGTCAAGCTCGTCGGTCCCCACCGTCACTTCCAGCACTTCGGGCAGGAACAACTCGCCCAACGCCCGGCCAATGGTATAGATGACTTCTTCGGACAGCTCAGTAGCGCCAAAACGTTTGCGGGTGTAGCTGATAGCAAGGGTGCCGTCCAGATTGTCCTCAATCAGCTTGCGCGCGACAGTGGCTGCCAGCGGGTTGGAATTGACCGCCAGCACATAGGTCACATACTCGGTTCCGGTCGCCGAGCCCACGAATTTGAAAATGACTTCATCACCCGCTTTGAACTCGGCGCGTGCTTCCAGCGAAGCGCTACTGCCGACAGCTTTCGGATCAATGTTGTGAGTGGCATCGGCTTCAAGAATGAGCGGTGCAATCAATGTGCGGGGGGCTCGCCCTACCTGGAAATAACGACGCTCGGACTCACGCGACATGGTGGGTCCGGTCACGATGTAATGAGCCCGGGTGTTGTGCAAGCCTTCGAAGGGAGCATAAATCGCATTGACGAAATCCCGCAGTCGAGGGTGACTGCCCGCCAACGAGTTGCTGAACGCATGTTCCACGCTACCGTCCAAGTGCTCCCCGATGATGCTGACTTGCAGATTATCGCCAGCATTGCCGGGGGGCTGATAATCGGGCATTGCTACGGTGATATAGGGCAGATCCGGCTCAACAAAAGGTCCATGTGCCTGCACCACCGATGGCTTGGGTAGCGTGTAACGGATACCGCCAATCGTATAGATACTGGGTCTCGAACGGAGCATGCCGCGTTCCCGCGCATAGCAAATCTTCAAGGTACTCTCGATCAGCGAACGCACAAATTCGTTGGGTATCGCAATATCGTTATAGCCCGCCAAGACCACTGGCACCCGGATGCCATAACTCACGTCCTCGCCATCCGGCGTGGTGCCTTCTACCGTCCAGATCAGAAAATCGGTGGCCAGGAAGTTCGGATCATTTTTTTTGATCAATACCGACCCAGTGGCTGGCAAACCATGCAATTTATCGGCTTCCAGGATCATGGTGACGGGATCGGCCTCGTCAATCTCAGGCTCGGGAAGCAATGTGCTGTCAAGGTCAACTTCAACGGGGATAGGCTTACTCCAACGATGACAAGGCCCCGACAGGTCCAGTACCTCGTCATACACAAAGAACTGCACGACAAAATGCCCATCGCCGGCGGCCTTCAGGAATTCAGGTTCGATCGTGAACTCCAGGTTATTACCCACTTGAGCAGCAGTGATAGGCGGCAGTTCGTAGCGATACTCTCCCCAGTAGAACATCACTAGGTCATTGACCCGCATGTTCTGCCAACGGTGGATCACCACATCCACCCCCTGGTTTGCAACGACGGAATCGATAACCGTATGAGAAAGCGTAAAGGTCAGCCCCGTGTGATAGTTGCCATCGCAGTTACCTTCTCCACCAGGCAGTGTGTTGAGAATCAGGATTCGCTGGGAAGGCGATGTACTGACATTGCCGGAGCCAATCCGGCGGACCAAGCCGAAAACGGGATCGACAAAATTAAGCAGCAGGGTTGACCGCGGGATGAGGAGAAAAAACTGACTATCGTCCGCAGTTTCCAGCGTGACTTCGTCAGAAGCCATCAAAATGCCGTTATGCCAAATCTCAAACTCATCCCCAACATTGCAGTTGAACCAACGTTCGAACACGTAGGTCAAGCCGTCCTCGATATGTCGCCGGCCAATACCATAAGCGGCACCGTCCACAGGTACTACCGGCAGTGGCACGGTGTAAGGCGGGTCCAGATCGTCAACCAGCAATGGCTGTTTTGGGAGCTTTTTCGATGCTTGCTTCTTGGCGGCGCCTGAGGGCTGTTTAATCGTTTTCGGCGGAACTGAAGCCGGGGCCTGTTTACTTGTTTTCTTTTCAGCGTTCTTGGTGAGTTTTGCGTCAGCAGTTTTGTTTGCACTCACAGATTTGGACGGCATGATCGCTCTCCTGCTTTTGGGATAGGCTGGAGAAATCAGATACCTTTGGTCGGCGCCGGGAACCTGTGAGAAATGACAGTTCCGACAAACGGGTAAGATTCGGCCGCTAAACCGAGCCCCTCAATTTTGAAACGCTTACAGTATTTTCACGTTTTATTTACATGTTGAAACGTAGTGTGAAGCCTCATCCGTTACAAATGTTGCATATCAAGCCCGCCGCCCCAGCGGGCTTTTTTTTGCCTGGGATTCCTGATTTTTTGTAGGAGCCGGCTTGCCCGCTCCTACAGGGGGTCAACGAGCGGATCGAGTGGGGGCGGTACTTTCGCGAATAGCGCGCTGGGTGTCCAGCACCTTGGCCAAGGCGTTTTCGGCTTCCGGGCTCTGCTGCGGCACACGAATCGCCGCGGACACCAGGGTGATCAACTTGGCCATGACTTCGGCGTCCGTGGCCGGGCGACCCAGGCTCATGGAGTTCATCAGCAGGCGCAGTTCAGTGCCGGCCATTACCCCGGAAATCGCTTTGAGCGCAAATTGCAGGCGTACGCCCAACTCATTGCGTGGCAGGTCCGGCAAGGCCAGGGCGAAGGCTTCAAAGAAACGCTGGAACACCGGCTGGTAATGCACCTTGAGGTATTCCTGGATAAACGGCGAGGTGTCGCTGTAGACCCGCCCCAGGAACCGGATAAACGAACGCCCTTCCCCGCTGGCCGGATCGCTGCGTTCCAGGCCCATGGCCGGGGCGAACAGCACGCCGAGCAAGGTATCGCAATCGAGGGGGCCGTCGGACTCCGCTTCACACCGCGCCAGCAGTTCCAGGCGCTGCTCGTTGAGCGGCTCCAGGCGTTGCATCAGCAGGGTTTTCATCAGGGAATCCTTGTCCCCGAAGTGGTAGTTCACAGCGGCCAGATTGACCTGGGCACGCTCCGTGATCTGCCTGAGTAAAACCGCGTCGTATCCGTACTTGATGAAGAGAGCCTCTGTCGCATCCAGCAGTCGAGTCTTGGTAACGTTTGGAGCGCTGAGTTTCTTCGCGACCATAGAAGTTCCACACGGGAAATATTGTTTTAAAAAATAATTTGATTTTTTATACCGGGGCGGTTGATCGAAAGCAAGTGGTGACACTCCGCCATACCCCATCAAAGCCTTGACTGGCGGGCACCTCAAGGTCAGTTGGGGGCGATTCGAGCTAGCCTGGACGGGCCGCAGAGAAATCGTTTCAACGCGTAAAACCGCTCTACATCCATGGCTGGCGAAGCGCCGGGAACGCGGTTACTATTCAAACAATATTTTAAAAACAAGAAATAAAACCAGTCCGTGATGCGTCCCAGGCAGCTCCCGAACTTGTTACAAAGCTTTACCGGGGGATGACGGCACCGTCGAGACTGAAGGCGTAGTCATGATGACAGATACCCCCGCGCACCCAGGCTTGATCTCTCTGCAAGGCATCGGCAAAAGCTATCAGCTCGCCGGGCAGCATTTGTCCATTCTCAATGAGGTCAGCCTCGACATCGCCAGCGGCGACAGCTGCGGCATTCTCGGTGCGTCGGGCTCCGGCAAGAGCACCCTGCTCAACATCCTCGGCCTGCTGGACCTGCCCGACGGCGGCCAGTACCACTTTGCCGGCCATGACATTTTCAGCGCCACGCCCGACCAGTTGGCGGCGATCCGCAACCAGCAGATCGGCTTCGTGTTCCAGAGCTTCAACCTGTTGCCCCGCCTCAGTGCCCTGGACAATGTCGCCCTGCCCCTGAGCTATCGCGGTGTGTCACGCCATGAATCGGTGGAACAGGCGCAGCGCATGCTCGCGCAAGTCGGCCTGGCCGAGCGGGCCCACCATCGCCCGGCCGACCTTTCCGGCGGCCAGCGCCAACGTGTGGCGATTGCCCGAGCGCTGGTGGGCAACCCCTCGGTGATCCTGGCCGATGAGCCCACCGGCAACCTCGACAGCAGCACCGCCCAGGACATCATGGAACTGCTGCTGGCGCTGAACCGCGAGCGCCAGGTCACACTGGTTATCGTCACCCACGACCCGCACATCGCCGAACGCCTGGAGCGCAAGATCCTGGTACGCAACGGTGTCGTGCATGAGGCCGGGCGCCCATGAGCCTGAGGGTCGAACAGAGCCTGAGCCAACTGTTGCACGAAGCATTCGTCAGCCTGCGCACCCTGGGCAAACGCTCGGTGCTGGCTTTGCTCGGCATCGTGATCGGCAGCTCGTCAGTGGTGGCGCTGATCAATATCGGCCACAACGCCGCCGTCGACGCCGCGCTGATTTTCAAGGACATGGGCACCGACACGCTGGTGGCGCAATTTGCACCCAAAGGCGGCAGCAACACGCCGATGCCCGCGCGCCTCGACCTCGACGCCGTGCACCTGGCCGTGCCCGGCATTGCCCACATCGGCGCATTGACCCTGTTCAGCGGCCCCGTTGTGTTCCATGGCCGCAGCGCCAACGCCAGTTTTGCCGGCAGCACAGCCGGCATCAAGGAGGCCATGCGCCTGGTGGTGCGCGAGGGGCGTTTCCTGTCGGACTTCGATGCCAATGAAACCTACGGCGTGATCGGCGACCAACTGGCCCGGGACCTCGGCGCTCCGGGCGACCCGGTGAAGCTCGGCGACCGGGTGCGCATCAACGATTACCTGTTTCTGGTGATCGGCATCCTGCAAGGCCAACCCCGGGCGATGCTGATGCCGGTGCAAGCCAACGAATCGTTGTTCATCCCCGCGGCCGGCATGCGGCGCATCTACAGCAGTCCGCAGATCGGCAGCCTGATCATCCGCGCCGAAGCCGACCAGGACATGGAGCACCTGGCCCAACAAACCCGCGCGGCACTGCAGCCTTTGCTCCCTGACCATGACGTCAATATCCAGGTCCCCCAGCAAATGATCGATGGCATGACCCGACAAAGCCGGACCTTCGCCTACCTGCTGTTGGCGCTGGGTGCGATCTCCCTGATCGGCGGCGGCGTGGGGGTGATGAACGTGATGCTGATGAACGTTTCGGAGCGCCGCCGGGAGATCGGCGTTCGCATGGCCCTCGGCGCGCGGCGACGGGATATCCGCAACCTGTTCCTGCTCGAAGCCGTCACCCTCACGGCCGTCGGCGCCCTGTGCGGCGCGGTGCTGGGCATGACCGCCGCGTACCTCTATGCGTGGCTGTCGGGGTGGAGTTTCGCGCTGGCGGTCGCCGCCTTGCCCCTGGGGGTGGGCAGTACCTTGCTGGTGGGCCTGTTCTTCGGCCTGTACCCGGCCGTCTCGGCCTCACGGTTGCAGCCCGTGGAGGCCCTGCGCGATGAATAAGTGGCTGTTGTGGCTGACGCTGGTCAGCCTGCCGGGCATGGCCGCCGACGTGGTGATCAAGCCCTCGGCGCCGAGCACCACCCGCAGCGGCTATGAGCGCAGCGTCTCGCTGAACGCCCAGATCACCAGCCTGACCCTGGGCGATGCGGTGTACCTGGGCCTGCGCAACAACCCGGCGATCCGTAGCGCCTACCTGCAACGGGTCGCGCAGAAGTTCGACCTGCGGGTGGCCGAAGATGTGTTCAACCCCAAGCTCACCCTCAACAGTTACTACCGCAGCACACGCGGCTCGGCAGACAACGCGCGCAACGCCAACCTGGCACCCGCCACCAGCCTGCTGGGCGAGTACGGCACGCGCCTGAGCATGGCCTGGACCCAGCAGTTGAACAACGCCGACCGCGCCGGCCGCTACCGCAGCGACGGCCTGGACCTGGCGATCATCCAGCCGCTGATGCGCGGCGCCGGCTGGGACGCCACCACCGCCCCCCTGCGTCTGTCGCGCCTGTCGGAACAGGCCAACCGCCTGAACCTCAAGGCCACGGTGGCGCAGACCATCAGCCAGATCATCGCCACCTACCGCGAGCTGCTGCGCGCCCAGGAGCAACTGAACATCGTGCAGGACGCACTCAAGCGCTCCGACACCCTGCTCGAAGTGAACAAGGCGTTGATCAGCGCCGGACGCATGGCCGAATTCGAGATCGTGCAGACCGAAGCCGACATCGCTACCCAGCAACTGGGCGTGGAAGAAGCCCAGAACCAGCTGGATACGAGCCGTCTGTCGCTGCTGCGCCTGCTGGCACTGGACCTGTCCACCCCCATCCGCGCCACCGAAGCGCTGGAAGCCAGGCC
This sequence comes from Pseudomonas sp. SDO524_S393, assembly GCF_054071875.1. NCBI lineage: Bacteria > Pseudomonadati > Pseudomonadota > Gammaproteobacteria > Pseudomonadales > Pseudomonadaceae > Pseudomonas > Pseudomonas sp. SDO524_S393. The sequence continues at coordinate 36,737 of NZ_JBSVVZ010000049.1, forward strand.
CATGGAGATCGACAAGCGCCAGGCCTTCAACCTGGCGCAGAACCAGCAACCGGAATACCTCGCCGCCCTGCTCGGCAGCCAACAGGCCGACCTCAACCTGGTGATCGCCAAAGACTCCGGGCGCTGGCAAGTAGACCTCGTGGCCGGCGCGAACCAGATACGCGACACCTACAATAACGACACCGGCAGCGGCAACAACCGCACCTGGGACAGCTACGCCGGCGTGCAGGTGCAGATTCCCATCGGCGACATCAGCACCCGCCAGGCCGAGGTGCGTGCGCGGGTGAACGTGGAAGACCAGGCGGTACGCATCACCGACGCCCGGCAGGCGCTGGAGCGCAGCGTCAATGATGTGGTGCGCGACCTCGGCACACGCTGGCGCCAGTACGAAATATCCCAGCGCGCGGTGGAACTGTCGCGACGCAAGATCGACATCGAACGGGAAAAACTCAGCGCCGGTCGCTCCTCCAACTTCCAGGTGCTGAGTTTCGAGAGTGACCTGCGCAACGCCGAGAACGCGCGGCTCAACGCGTTGATCAGTTATTTGAACGCCCAGACCCAGCTCGATCTGACCCTGGGCATGACGCTGGAAAGTTGGGAAATCGCCCTCAATGACTACTAATCGAAAACGCCTGCTGGTGGTGGTGTCGCTCGTGCTGCTGGCAGGTGCGGGGATTGCCCTGCGCAGCCCGGCGTCCGGCCCTGCCCCGGCCACCGAGCAATGGCTGGAGGTCAAGCCTGACCGGCTGGAGCATCAGATCGGCCTGGTGGGCAAGATCGAGCCCGAAACCACCCTTATCCTCACGGCGCCCTTCGACGGCAATGTCCTGGCCAACCTGGTGCAGCAAGGCCAGCGCGTCGAGGCCGGCCAGGTGCTGCTGCGCATGGACCCGTCCACGGTTCAGGTGCAACTGCGCGATGCGCTTTCCGTGCAGCTCAAGGCACGGCGCGCCGTGCAGGAAATGCAGGACTGGGACAGCAGTACCGTCGTCAGCCGTGCCCGCCGCGCCTTGCGTACCTCACAAATGACCGCCGACAACACCCAGCGCAAGCTCGCCGAAAGTGAAAACCTGTTCCAGCGCGGCATCATCCCGCGCAACGAACTGGATGACCTCAAGCAACTGACCCAGCAACAACAGATGGACCTCGCCGCCGCCAAGGCCGAGCTGCAACAGGCGCTCGACCAGGGCAAGGGCGAGTATCGCCAGATCGCCGACATGGAACTGACCAACGCCACGGTGAAGTACGATGCGCTGCACACTCTGCTCGAGGGCCAGGACGTGAAGGCGCCGTTTTCCGGCATCGTGGTGCCGGTCCCGGGCAACGGCAATTCACAGAGCGGCAGCGGCAACGTGCCCGTACAGGCCGGCAGCAAGGTCAGCCAGGGCCAGGTGTTGTTCGGGCTGGCCAATATCGAACGGCTGAAAATCGTCGCCAAAGTCTCGGAACTGGACATCAACCAGTTACACCAGGGCCAGACGGTGGAAGTGATGGGCGATGGTTTTGAAGGTGAGCGACTGACAGGCTCGGTCAGCGTCGTCAGCGGCCTGGCGATCCCCAGCGAAGTCCAGGGCAGCGCGCAGTTTCCGGTGACCCTGTCGATTCCCAAGCTCACACCGCAACAATTGCAGCGGGTGCGACTGGGCATGAGCGCGCGCTTGACCATTGTCACGTACAACAATCAACAGGCAATTGTGGTGCCGACGCAGGCGATCAAGGGCGGTGAAGTGGAGTATCGGGAGACGATGGACAAGCCGGCGGAGCGGGTAAAGGTCACCACCGGGCAGTCCACACCGCAAGGCGTCGAGGTATTCGGCCTGAAACCCGGGCTGGTGAAAGTCCCAAGATAAATGAAGTTCCAAATGTGGGAGCGGGCTTGCTCGCGAATGCAGTGTGTCAGTCAACACATCCATCACTGACGCACCGTATTCGCGAGCAAGCCCGCTCCCACAGTTAGAGTTGTGTCAGCCGGACGGCCAGCGCCTTGGCTTGCAGCGCCACATCGGTCACCGCCGTGCTTTCCCACCACATGCCCCGCAACGGCGGGCCCATGGCGAACAGCCGCTGGCTGACCTGGCCCTGGGCATCGAGTACCGCGCCTGTCGCATCCGCTGCAATCCCCAGCGCCAACGGCCCGGGCTGGATCAGCCCGCGTTTGAGCAGCTGTCGCGGCAGGGGCCGGGCCACGCGGCGCCAGTCGTATTCGATGCCGCTGGAATTGATCAGCGCCGCCCCGGACACTTGAGTCACGGCTTGCTCGCCCCGGTAACGCAAACGGATCGTCACGCCCTCGCTCGACGGCTCCACCCCTTTGTACGAAGCCGCGCAGATCCGCAAACGCCCGGCGGCATGCAGCTTCGCCACCAACTGCGCGCTCAACGGCGGTGAGCGGTGGTGGTGGCTTTCCCACCAGGGCCGCACATGACGCACGAACTGGCGTTTCTCGCGGTCACTGGCCTGGCTCCACAACCGGCCGATATGGGCACGCACCGTGTCCAGCGGCGCTTGCCAATCGATACCCTGCGCCTGGGCAAGACGGCACTGTTCACGCAGCGCGCGCAGCAATTGCCGGGGGCTGCGCAGGCGGTGGTCCTCGGCCAGGAAATCCACCCAGCTCGGCGGTTGTCGGCGCACATGGGGCAACAGGCCATGGCGCGAAAACACCTCGATGGGCCCGCGATGGCCGGCCTGCTCCAGGGACACCACGGCGTCCACCATGGTCAGCCCGGACCCGATGATCAGCACCGGCGCCTGCGGATCGATTGAGGTCATGGCCTGCACGTCCCAAGGGTCCACCGCGGCTGCGTTGAGGCCGCTGGACTCGGTTTGCGGCGTACGGGCCGCCGGGAACATGCCGGTGGCCAGCACCGCCCGCGCGCCACGCAGTTGTTGGCCGTTATCGAGGGTGAGCCGTATGGAATGCTCATCGACCTGCAGGTCGACCCCTTCGGCACGCACATGCTCGACCGTGGATATCGACGCGGCTTGAGCCTCGGCCAACCGTTGCTGCGCGTACACCCCGAAGAGCCCGCGCGGTGGGAACAGCTCGCTGATCGGCACGTGCTGCTGTCGCGACTCAGGCCAGCCGCCGTTGCCGATGTAGTCAGTGAGCCATTGGGTCAGGTCGTCGGGATTGTCCGGGTCGACGCTCATGCGCGCCGCGTTGCCGTTCAGGGTGTGGCCCAACTCGACGGCGCTGTAGGCCTCGCCCCGGCCGAGTTCGGCGCGCGGCTCGATCACCAGGATGCGCCGTTGACCGGGCAAGCGCAGCAATTGCACCGCCAGCAGGGTGCCGCTTAGACCGCCGCCGATGATCAGGACATCGGCGTTGCGGATGGATTCAGTCATGCAGATTCGCCCTTACTGTTTACCCAGATAAATGTCATGCAAATCGCCCCGCGCCCGCAAGTCGGCAGCGCTGCCACTCAGGACCACCCGCCCAGTATCCAGCACATAGCCCCGGGACGCATAGTTGAGCGCGACGTTGATGTTCTGCTCGGCGATCAGGAAGCTCACCTGTTGCTCGCGGTTGAGCTGCGCGATGATCTCGAAAATTTCCTGCACGATCATCGGCGCCAACCCCATGGACGGCTCATCGAGCAGTACCAGTTCAGGACGGGTCATCAACGCCCGGCCGATAGCGACCATCTGTTGCTCGCCGCCGGAGGTGAGCCCGGCGCGGGTGTGGCGTTTGGTCTTGAGCCGGGGGAACCAGGCATACACGCGCTCCAGGTCATGCTCCAATGCCTTGCGGCTCAGGCGCCGTACAAAGCCGCCGCTGCGCAGGTTATCTTCCACGCTCAACTGGCCGAACACGTGGCGGCCTTCCAGCACGTGCACCATGCCCTGACGCACACGCTGGCTGGGGTCGATGCCGGCCAGGTCCCGGCCTGCGTATGCGATCGCGCCCCGGCTGACCTCGGCGCGTTCGGCGCGTACCAGCCCGGAGATGGCTTTGAGCGTGGTGCTTTTGCCGGCGCCATTGGCACCGAGCAAGGCGACGATGGCGCCTTTGGGCACGTCCAGCGACACCCCCGCCACCGCGAGGATCGCCCCGTCGTAGATCACTTCGATGTCATTGACCGTCAACAGCGCTTGGCTGGCCGATTCGGCGGCGGGCGGGTTCATGGGTTATTCATCCCCGGTGCAGGTGCGCGGCGTCAGGCCTTTTTCCTTGGCGAAGGCCGCGGATTTTTCATCGATCAACGGGCGCAACAGCGCACGGTCGGCGGCGATCCAGTCGCTGATCAAGGCCCAGTTGGCGCCGTCCCACTGCTGCACCCGCGCCGAGCCGCCGCCTTCGTGGTCACGGCACGACAGCTTGAGGTTTTGCATAAGGCCCAGGTAGCCCATGTCTTTGAGGCGCGCATCGTCGATATTCAGGTGCTCCAGGCCCCAGCGACCTTCTTCGCCGTTGAGCGGGCGCTTGCCGAATTTGCCCTGGGCGGTGCGGATCGCTTCCACCGCCACGGCAGCGTTCACCAGGCCGGAGTTGTAGTAGACGCTGCCGAAGTTTTTCAGGTCCTTGAGGTCGCTGTGGCCCTTGTCGAGGATGAATTGCTTGAGGCGCTTGTGGATCTCGAAGTCGGCACCCGCCGGGTACGGCGTCAGCGCCAGGTAGCCCTTGGCGGCAGCGCCTGCGGGCAGCACGTCCTCGCTGGAACTGGCCCAGATGTCGCCGATGATATGGTCCACCGGGAAGCCGAAGCGCGCGGCGGTCTTCACCGCCACCGGCGTGGACACGCCCCAGGTGCGCAGGAACACCCAGTCCGGGTTGGCCTGGCGCACCTGGCGCCATTGCGCGGATTGTTCGTTGCCGGGATCGGCGACCGGAATCTGGATATTTTCAAAGCCGTATTTCTCGGCGAGCAGCTTGAGCGGGCCAAGGGTTTCGCGGCCGTACGCCGAGTCGTGGTAGACCGTGGCGATTTTCTTGCCCTTGAGCTTGTCGAACCCGCCTTCACGCTGGGCGATGTAGTTCACCAGGGTCGAGGCTTCGCTGTAGAAGGTCAGCATCACCGGGAAGTTGTACGGGAACACGGTGCCGTCTGTGGCTTCGGTGCGGCCATAGCCGAGGGTGATCAGCGGGATCTTGTCCACTTCCGCCCGCTCGCTCAGGGCATACGCCGCTGGTGCGCCGTTGGGCTGGTACACCGCCACGGGCGCGCCGTCCAGGCCATTTTTGAAGCGCTCGTAGCACTCGATGCCCTTCTCCGCCGTCCATTCGGTCTCGCATTCCTGCCACACCAGCTTCACGCCGTTGATGCCGCTTTCGACCTCGTTGACGTAGCGCAGGTAGTCGATCATCCCGGCCCACACCTGCACGCCGCTGGAGGCGTAGGCGCCGACCCGATAGGTGGCCAACGGGATGAATTGCTGATCGGGCGAAGCCACGGCCTGTGGCACAGCACCGGTAACAGCGGCCAGCGCGAAAGCAGCGCCGGCCAATGAACGTTTCAAGGATGCACGCATGGGAGTTCTCTTATCAGTCAGAAACGTAGAGGCCACTGACGCAGCCGGTCGCGAAGGTTGTGCAGCAGGCGAATCAAGCCCTCGGGTTCCTTGATCAGGAACACGATGATCAACACGCCAAAGATGATTTTTTGCAGGTTCTGCAACTGCCCCGCGTCCACCGAACCGCCGAACAACGCCTGCCCGGCGTGGCTGAGGAAAATCGGCAGCAGGCTGATAAAGGCCGCGCCGACGAAGTTGCCGGCGATGCTGCCCATGCCGCCGATAATGATGATGAACAGGATCTGGAACGAGCGATTGATATCGAAGCTGCCGGCGCTGGCCGTGCCCAGGTAAGCGAAGGCCCACAACGCACCCGCTATGCCCAAGTAGAACGAGCTGACGGCAAACGCCAGGCGCTTGTAGCGCGCCACCGGGATGCCGACCACCGCAGCGGCGGTGTCCATGTCGCGGATCGCCATCCAGTTGCGCCCCACCTGGCTGCGCACCAGGTTGAGGGCGGTCCAGGTGAGCAGCAGCACCGTCACCAGCGTCAGCAGGTAGCGCCCCAACGGCGTGTTGAGGTCTTGACCGAACAGCGCCAGCTTGGGCGCCGAGATGGTCCCGGACGAGCCGTAGTTGTAGAACCAGGGAAACTTGACGAACAGCCACTCCAGGAAGAACTGCGCAGCCAGGGTGGTGACCATCAGGTAAAAGCCCTTGATGCGTGAGCTGGGCAGCCCGAACAGCAGGCCGACCAGGGCGCTGATGATCCCGCCGCCGAGCAGCGCCACCGGCAAGCCCAACTCCGGCAGACGCAGCAGAAACCCATAGGTGGCAAACGCACCGACAGCCATGAAACCGGCAGCGCCCACCGAGGTTTGCCCGGTGTAGCCGGTGAGCAGGTTCAGGCCCAACCCGGCCAGCGACAGCACCAGGAACGGGATCAGGATCGCATTCAGCCAATAGTCATTGCCCCACAGCGGCACCACGATAAACGCCAGCGCCAGCAGGCCGGTCAGGCCCCAGGGGATGCGTCGTTGAATCAGCAACAACGGCGCGGTTTCTTGAACAACGGGGATCGACATGGTTTCAGACTCGCTCGATGGCGCGCTCGCCGAACAGGCCGGCGGGACGGATGTACAAGAAGGCCAGGGCCAGGACGTAGGCGAACCACGGCGTGATGCCGCCACCGATCAACGGGCCGATGTACACCTCGGCCAGGTTCTCCGCCGCGCCGACGATCAGCCCACCGACAATCGCCCCGCCAATCGAGGTGAAACCGCCGATGATCAGCACCGGCAAAGCCTTGAGCACCACCAGCGACAAGGAAAACTGCACCCCCTGGCGCGCGCCCCACAGCAGGCCCGCCACCAGCCCGACAACGCCCGCCACCGCCCAGACGATCTGCCAGATGCGGTTGAGGTTGATGCCGATGGACAGCGCCGCCGTGGTGTCATCCGCCACCGCGCGCAGCGACACGCCAATGCGGGTCTTGTTGAACAGCAGCGCCAGCACCGTCACCAGCACCACCGCAGCGGCGGCGGCGATCAGGTCGAACTGGCTGAGCATCAGCGGGCCGACAAACAGCGGTACGTCGTCGATGCCCAGGTCGAGCGCGCGCACTTGCGAGCCCATCAAGCCCTGGGCCAGGCCTTCGATGATGAACGACAGGCCCAGCGTGGCCATGAACAAGGTGATGGGCGAGCGATTCACCAAGGGACGCAGCACAAGGCGCTCGATAAGCACCGCGCCGACGATCATCACGACCACCGTGAGCAGCAACGCCAGGGCAAACGGCACACCCTGGTCATGCAGGCTGACAAAGGTCAGTGCGGCGAACAGCAACATCGAGCCCTGGGCGAAATTGAACACGCCGCTGGCCTTGTAGATCAGCACGAAGCCGATGGCGACCAGCGAATACATAGTGCCGGCGAGCAGGCCGGCGAGCAGGGTTTCGAAGAAGAAGGTCATCAGTGCACCGCCCCCAGATAAGCCGCGATCACCTCGGGGTTGGCCTGGACTTCGGCAGGCGTGCCGTCGCCGACCTTGCGCCCGTAGTCGAGCACCACCACATGGTCGGACAGGCCCATCACCACGCCCATGTCGTGTTCGATCAAGACCACGGTGGTGCCCAGATCACGGTTCACGTCGGCGACGAAGCGCGCCATTTCCTGTTTCTCTTCGGCGTTCATCCCGGCCATCGGCTCATCCAGCAGCAACAGGCTGGGCCCGGCGATCAGCGCCCGGCCAAGCTCCACGCGCTTTTGCAGGCCATAGGAAAGGTTGCCCACCAACACGTCGCGGTGCGCTTGCAGTTCAAGAAACTCAAGGATGTTCTGTGCTCGCAGACGGAAGGTTTCGGCTTCACGGCGCGCACGAGGCAAACCCAGGGCCTGCTCGATAAACGTGGCGTGCGCGTGCCGCGACAGGCCGGTGAGCAGGTTGTCGAGCACGCTCATCTTCTTGAACAGCGCGTTGTTCTGGAACGTGCGCCCAATACCACGCCGGGCTGCGCCCAAAGGATCAATGCGGTGGAAGTGCCGGTCCTCGAAGACGATCTCGCCGGCATCGAAGCGATACACGCCGTTGAGCACATTGAGCAACGAACTCTTGCCGGCACCATTCGGCCCGATCAACGCGCAGATCTCGCCGCGCGACACCTCGAAGGACAAAGCATTGATGGCCTTGACCCCCTTGAACGACAGCGAGATATCCCGCACCTGAAGAATGGCCTGGCTCATGCGATGTCTCGTTTGAACTCCGCCAGCCACGTGGGCTCGGCAGTGGATTTGACGGGTTGCCAGATGTAGGCCAGACGCTGGAACCCCAGCAGCTTGCGCACGCGGTTTTTCAGCAGCCGCCGCAGGCCGCTTTGCGGGTGGGCGATGGCCCAGTCGCACACCCGTCGACGCCAGGTACCGTGGGGCGCCAGGCGGCTTTCGATCTCATCGGCCAGGTGTTGCAGACGCGTGGCGGACAACAGCAGGCCGGTGGGGGCAATTTCACTGCGATCACGCCGCGCCGATGCCGGGTTTTCCGGGAAGGCCAACCCGTGGCCGCTGTTCAGCCATTGCTCCAGCACCACTGCCAGGCCACCTTGCCAATGGGTGCCCTCTTCACTCCACAGCGCGGTTTCGCCGGTGGGTTGCCACCAGCGTTGCAGGTGCTGCGCCGGCTCCACCGGGCCCAGCAAGCGGGCAAAATCCAGCAGGTTGGCCGATTGCCAATGCCGCACCTGTTGGCGGTTGTGCGTATAGCCATGGCTGGGGCGAATGCGCCACAGATGGTGTTGCAAGGGTTCGGGTTCCAGGTCATCGGCCAGGGTCACCACCTGGCCGCCAATGGACTGAGCCGCCAGGGCCAGCAGCAAGAGGTTCGGCTCGAATGCGCCGCTGAGGGCCAGCCGTGATGATGTGTCGAAACCCTGCTGACGCAGGCCGTCCGCCAGGCGCTCGACATCACGCAGCACATCGATCCAGCGCCACGCATGCCACTGGCCCTGGCGCTTGTGGCGCAGGGCGATGTGCAACGGCGTGATCTGTGCCCAGTGGTGCAGCTGTTCCAACGCCTTGGGCAGGTTACCGAGCAGTTCGGCGGGCCATTCCAGTGCCTGCGGCCGTTTGAGTTCGTGCACGCTCATAGGGAGGTTCTCCTATTGGGGTGATGTGCGTGCGGTGGTCCGCTGGCTGAATGATTTGAAACGTCGCCGATCCACTGTGGGAGCTGGCTTGCCTGCGATTGCGGTGGGTCAGCCAAAAATGCATCAACGGGTAGTCCGCTATCGCAGATCGTGTTGTCTCAGTCAGAGGCTGGAGGCCTTGAGGTCGCGGTACCTGGCGCCGGGATGGTTCTCGCCCAGCCGTGCACCGTCACCAAACAACTTCTCGCGCAACGTGCCCTTGGCGTATTCGGTCTTGTACACGCCACGCTTCTGCAACTCCGGCACCAGCCAGTCGACGGCATCGATGAAGGTTTCGTGGGTCAGTGCATAGGCCAGGTTGAAGCCGTCCACATCGGTCTCTTCCACCCACTCCTGCAACAGGTCCGCCACGGTTTGCGGGCCACCGACGAACAGCGGGCCAAAGCCGCCGATACCGACCCATTCGGCCAGCTCCCTGGGCGTCCAGACCTTGTTCGGGTCCGCCGTGGAGAACGCCTCCACCGCCGACTGAATGGCATTGGTGTGCACATGCTTGAGCGGTTCATCCGGCTGGAATTGGCTGAAGTCGATGCCGGTCCAGCCGGAGATGAGCGCCATGGCACCTTCGTAACTGACGTAGCCTTTGTACTCGTCGAACTTGGCCTGGGCCTTGGCGTCGGTTTCGTCGACGATCACCGTTTGCAGGTTGAAGATCAGGATCTTCCTGGGATCGCGCCCGGCCTCGGCGGCACGCCGGCGGATATCGGCGACGGTCTTTTTGAGCAGCACCTTGGACGGCGCGGCGACGAACACGCACTCGGCCTGTTCGGCGGCGAACTGCTTGCCCCGGCTGGAGGCTCCGGCCTGGTACAGCACCGGTGTGCGCTGCGGCGACGGCTCGCACAGATGAATGCCGGGCACCTGGAAGTGTTTGCCGACATGGCGAATCTCGTGGATTTTGCTCGGGTCGCTGAACACCCGGCGCTCGCGGTCACGCAGCACCGCGCCCTCTTCCCAGCTGCCTTCCCAGAGTTTGTAGCAAACCTCCAGGTATTCTTCGGCGTAGTCGTAGCGCGCGTCGTGTTCGGTCTGGGCTTTCTGGCCGAGGTTCTTGGCACCGCTTTCCAGGTAGGAGGTGACGATGTTCCAGCCGATGCGGCCCTGGGTCAGGTGATCGAGGGTGGAGAGACGGCGCGCGAAGGGATACGGATGCTCGAACGACAACGAGGCCGTGAGACCAAAACCCAGGTGCTCGGTGACCAGCGCCATCGGTGCGATCAGCGACAACGGATCGTTGACCGGCACCTGGGTGGCCTGGCGAATGGCCGCGTCGCCATTGCCGTTGTACACGTCGTAGATGCCCAGCACGTCGGCGATGAACAGGCCGTCGAACTTGCCGCGCTCAAGGATCCTGGCCAGCTCGGTCCAGTACTCCAAATCTTTGTACTGCCACGAACGGTCACGGGGGTGCGCCCACAGGCCGGGGGATTGGTGGCCGACGCAGTTCATGTCGAAGGCATTCAGGCGAATTTCACGGGACATCAAAGCACTCCGTTGAGGTGATAGTTGCCGACCACCTGGTATTTCCAGCGCAGGGGGTCATCGAGGGTCGGCGGCAGTGCGGTGCGTTGGCCGGTCAATTCGAATTCGGCGTTGCTCACTGCAATCAGTGCTTCGGCGGCGGCGATTTGCGCTTCGGTAGCGGCGACGGGGCTGGGGTGGGTGTCGACGCGTTCCAGCAAGGCAGCGGCCACGTCGACGCGGATCTGCAAATCGCCGAAGCGGCTGATCACGTACGGGTCATCGCTTTTCTCGACATGGCGACGCGTGCTTTCCAACAGTTGGCGCGCTTGATTCAGGGCAGTCATGGACAGGTCTCCTCAGTTCCAGGCGTGGCGCGCGGGCTTCACGCCGTTGAGCACGTAGTTGCCGATCAGGTGGTATTTCCAGCGAGCCGGGTCGTGCAGGGTGTGGGTGCGCGCGTTGCGCCAGAAACGGTCGAGGTTGTGTTTGCCGGTGACCGAGCGGGTGCCGGCCAGTTCGAACAGTTTGCTGCTGGCGAGCAACGCGGTTTCCGCCGACAACACCTTGGCCTGGGCAACCACCAGCGAGGCCTGGGCCACGCTGTCTTCACTGGGCTCGGCCAGCGCGCGGTCCACCGCAAGGCCAGCCTTGGCGAGGATGGCTTCGGTGCCGTGCACCCGCCATTCAAGGTCGCCGATGGCGGCAATGGTGAACGGGTCTTGCCAGCCGTGATCCTGCTGACTGTCGATCCAGGGCCGTGCCTGGCGTGCATAGATCTTCGCCTGCTCGAGAGCGCCCAGGGCGATGCCGGTGTCGACCGCCGCCTGGATGATCTGCGAGATCGGGCCGTTGGCGGTGGGTTGGTCGAAGGCCAGGTGGGCCGGGATCACCGCGCTCAACGGCACGGTGACGCCGTCGAGAATCACGCCACCGCTGGCGGTGGTGCGCTGGCCGAAGCCGTCCCAGCTGTCGATCACGCTCAGGCCGTGGGCGTCACGTTCGACAAAGGCGATGAACGCCTGATCTTTTTCGTTATTGCCCACGGTGGGCACGATGTGGGCGAACAAGGCGCCGGTGCAGTAGAACTTCTCGCCGTTGATGCGCGCGGTGTCGCCGTGGAAGCGAATCCGGGTGTCGAAGGTGCCGGCGTTTTTGCTCTTGGCTTCCGAAAACGCATTGCCGAAGCGATAGCCCTGCAAGACCTTGCCAAAGTAATGCTGCTTTTGTTCCTCGCTGGCGGTTTGCAGCAGGATGTCGACCACACCCAGGTGGTTCTGCGGGATTTGCCCCAGGGACGGGTCGGCGGCGGAGATCAGTTTGATCACCTCGGCCACCGTCACATAGGACACCTCGGCGCCACCGTAGGCCTTGGGGATGGTGATGCCCCACAGGCCGCTGGCAGAGAATTCGTCGAGCTCGGCCACCGGCAGGCGGCGCTCGCGGTCACGCACGCTGGCGTCGACCGCGAATCGGGCGGCCAGGCGCGTGGCGACCTCGATGGCTTCCGCGTCCGAGCGGATGATATGGGCAGGGTGTTGAGGGTGGGCTGACATGGGCCGACTCCAGGCTCCGATGGGATACCGGAGTGTTTGCAGGAGTCGTGCCTGAATCTAATCGCCAATAAAATCAGCAGGTTGCCACGTTAAAAAGGCATCAGGACGCGCGTACAGGCGGGCAAAATGTTCATCCACTGTTGCCGGGCGAACAGTTAGATCACCACATTGCGCACGAAGCGCACCGCCACCGCATCCTTGTTGCAGTACGCGTACGCCTGGCGGCTGGCGAACATGAAAAACTCACCGGCTTCGAGGCGTTTCTCTTCGTCGCCCAGGACCAGCGTGAGGCAGCCCTCGAACACGAACAGCTGCATGCTCCAGCCTTCCGGGTCGGGATCGGGGCTGTAACGGTCGCCCGGCTCCAGGCGCAACTCCCACAGTTCGACTTCGCGGCGGGCTTTGGCCCGGGCCAGCAACACGGCTTTGCTGCCTGGGGTTTCCCCGGCCCAGGCCAGTTCGTTGATGCGACTGTGGTCGGGGGCGTCGGGGGCCTGGATCAGGTCGCTGAAGGCCACGTCCAGGGCTTCGGCCACGCGGTCGAGGGTGGACAGGCTGACGTTCTTCTCGCCGGCCTCGATGGCCACCAGCATGCGACGGCTGACCCCGGACTTTTCCGAAAGCGCGGTCTGGCTCAAGTCGGCGGCGTGACGCAGACGACGAACGTTCTGGCTGACGTGTTGCAGGACCGAGGCCCGTTGCGGATTTTCTTTGTGCACTATATTGCTCAATGGGTGGGGGTGCGCAGTATACTGCCCAGCGTGCGGCGCATTGTGCGGTCCGTGCCTTTCCCACGCAAGACCAGAGCCGCCATGACCACCCCGAATGCCTCCCCGCGTTTCAACCGTTTCAGCAAAGCCGAATGCATCCTGGTGGTGATCACCATGATCTGGGGCGGAACCTTTTTGCTGGTGCAGCACGCCATGACTGTCAGCGGCCCGATGTTTTTCGTGGGCCTGCGTTTTGCGGCGGCGGCGATTGTGGTGGGCTTCTTTTCATTACGCACTTTGCGTGGACTGACGCTGTTCGAACTGAAGGCCGGGGCGTTCATCGGCACCTCGATCATGTTCGGCTACGGTATGCAGACCATCGGCTTGCAGACCATTCCCAGCAGCCAATCGGCGTTCATCACCGCACTCTACGTGCCCTTCGTACCGTTGCTGCAATGGTTGGTGCTGGGTCGTCGCCCGGGGCTGATGCCAGCCATCGGCATCATGCTGGCGTTTACCGGCCTGATGTTGCTCACCGGTCCCGCCGGCGCGTCCCTGAATTTCAGCCCCGGTGAAATCGCCACGCTGATTTGCGCCATCGCGGTGGCCGCCGAGATCATCCTGATCAGCGCGTTCGCGGGCCAGGTGGATGTGCGCCGGGTAACCGTGGTGCAACTGGCGACCGCATCAATGCTGTCGTTCCTGATGGTGGTGCCGTTGGGTGAGGCGCTGCCGGACTTCTCGTGGTTGCTGGTGTTCAGCGCCGTGGGCCTGGGGCTGACCAGTGCGGTCATCCAGGTGGCGATGAACTGGGCGCAGCAGAGCGTTTCGCCAACCCGTGCCACCTTGATCTATGCCGGCGAACCGGTGTGGGCCGGCGTGATCGGGCGAATCGCCGGAGAACGGTTTACCCCCCTTGCCATGCTGGGGGCGGCGTTGATCGTGGCGGCGGTGATCGTCAGCGAGCTGAAGACCAGAGGCCAGAAGGCGTTGGCGCAGGAAGGGGAGTTAGAGCAAGAACGACAAGGCTAAGGTTTTGTGGGAGCGGGCTTGCTCGCGAAAACAGTGGATCAGCCAACACCCCCCCCCCCTACAAAACGCACTCCCAAACCAACCCCCCCCCACCCCGGAAACTCCCCAACTTCCACAAC
>NZ_JBSVVZ010000050.1:0-50177 GCF_054071875.1 Pseudomonas sp. SDO524_S393
GTTGAAATGCATTCCCTGTGGGAGCTGGCTTGCCTGCGATAGGTACACCGCAAATCCCCCTGATTTGCCCCGTCCGGGGAACATCAATCCGTCACACCGGTCGGTTACATAAGTAGCTGCACGGGTTCTCGCGACGAACGCGTGCAAAAACGCGACATTTTTAGTTGATCTATGGCCCCTCACGTCCTAAAGTTCGCGCCGAACGTCCATGCTGGAAACGATCCATCCGGCTCAAGTACTGACGACGAGACAGCAAGGCCAAGGGAAGCGGTTGATCCCATGGCCTTTTTGCTTTCGGCGACATGCCTTGGGAAGTAGGCGAACCAAAGTGGGGATACGGAGGACGTTCATTTGCACCCATTGACTAAAACAGTTTGCCACTAGGAGTTCCCCAGCATGTCGATCCAGGTCGAAGACTATTTCGCGCGCGAAACCTTTCAAAAAATGAAGGCGTTCGCCGACAAGCAAGAAACCCCGTTCGTGGTGATCGACACCGCCATGATCGCCCAGGCCTACGATGACCTGCGCGCCGGTTTCGAATTCGCCAAAGTCTATTACGCGGTCAAGGCCAACCCGGCTGTCGAGATCATCGACCTGCTCAAGGACAAAGGCTCGAGCTTCGACATCGCCTCGATCTACGAGCTGGATAAAGTGCTGAGCCGTGGCGTCAGCGCCGACCGCATCAGCTACGGCAACACCATCAAGAAATCCAAGGACATCCGCTACTTCTACGAGAAAGGCGTGCGCCTGTTCTCCACCGACTCCGAAGCCGACCTGCGCAACATCGCCAAGGCCGCGCCGGGTTCGAAAGTGTATGTGCGCATTCTCACCGAAGGCTCCACCACCGCTGACTGGCCGCTGTCGCGCAAATTCGGCTGCCAGACCGACATGGCCATGGACCTGCTGATCCTGGCCCGTGACCTGGGCCTGGTGCCCTACGGCATCTCGTTCCACGTGGGCTCGCAACAGCGCGACATCAGCGTGTGGGACGCGGCCATCGCCAAGGTCAAGGTGATCTTCGAACGCCTGAAGGAAGAAGACGGCATCCACCTGAAGCTGATCAACATGGGCGGCGGCTTCCCGGCCAACTACATCACCCGCACCAACAGCCTGGAAACCTACGCCGAGGAAATCATCCGCTTCCTCAAGGAAGACTTCGGTGACGACCTGCCGGAAATCATCCTGGAACCGGGCCGTTCGCTGATCGCCAACGCCGGCATCCTGGTGAGCGAAGTGGTACTGGTGGCCCGTAAATCCCGCACCGCCGTCGAGCGCTGGATCTACACCGACGTGGGCAAGTTCTCCGGCCTGATCGAAACCATGGACGAAGCCATCAAGTTCCCGATCTGGACCGAGAAAAAGGGTGAAACCGAGGAAGTGGTCATCGCCGGCCCGACCTGCGACAGCGCCGACATCATGTACGAGAACTACAAGTACGGCCTGCCGCTGAACCTGGCGATCGGCGATCGTCTGTACTGGTTGTCCACCGGTGCCTACACCACCAGCTACAGCGCGGTGGAATTCAACGGCTTCCCGCCGCTGAAGTCCTACTACGTGTAAGACGCCTGCACCCAAAAAACCCATGACACGTCATGGGTTTTTTTATGCCTCAAGAAAGGGTCATCGCGCGCCGATGGTAGACATCAGCCATGGCGCGGATCTGCGGATCACGGGCCGCCGCCAGGGCATTGCAGGCAGTACGCAAAAACTTCAGGTTGCCGCCCGCCAGTGCCTTGTGCAGCCACTCCAGCGCCGCCTCGACCTCGCCACTGTCGGCCAGCACCGCCGCGTAACTGAACTGCCCGCGAAAATCACCGCCCTTGGCCGAGCGTCGATACCACGCCACCGCGCCCTCCCGGTCCTGCGGGCAGAAGCGGCCCTCCTCGAGATAACGCCCCAGCAGGTTCATCGATTTGATATGGCCCTGCTCGGCCGCCTCGCGATACAGCGCCAGCGCCTGTGCCTGGTCTTCAACCACCCCTCGCCCGGTGGCCAGCAGATTGGCGTAGTTGTATTGCGCCCAGTCCAACCCCGCCTGCGCCGCCATACGGTATTCGCGGGCGGCAGCGACCTCATCGACAGCACAGCCCCAGCCATGCTCCAGGCAGCGCCCGGCCATGTTGCGCGCGATCAGGTGACCGGCGCGGGCAGCGATTTCGAACCAGCGCAGCGCCAGCGCTTCATCACGGGCGATACCACGCCCTTCCAGCAGGATTTGTCCGAGCAGGGCCTGGGCGTCAACCACGCCCTCTTTCGCGGCCATCAGGATCGCCTGGGCGGCGCGCACCGGGGAGTCGTCGAGCATCGACTGCAACTGCTCGACGTTGAGCACTTCTTCACGACGCAATAAAAAGCCCATGCCAGCCCTCGAGCCACTCGGTGTTTTCCAGGCGCTGGCGAATGCGCAGCAGCCTGAAAGCATAAAGCCGCCAATGGTATTGATTCTTATCTTCCCTGTAAAATGCGCCGCGCGCTCGCAAGACCGCCCTGTAAAAGCCCCACGCATCGGATGCGTGGGGCTTTTGTGTGTAAAAAAGAATGTTTCTCGACATGCCACGGCATAATGCGCGCCGTGGCGTATACATCCAGATGAGCGAGGCGGTCAGACGTGTTGAAGAAAACCCTGTTCCAGTTGCACTGGTTCTTCGGCATCACCGCCGGGCTGGTGCTGGCGTTGATGGGGATCACCGGGGCCACGGTCTCGTTCGAGGACGAAATACTGCGCGCCCTCAACCCGACGGTGCTGCATGTGGAAAAACGCGAAGCCGGCGTGCTGCCGCCCGCGGAGCTGGTGCGCACGCTCGAAGCCACCGAAGGCAAGACCGTCTCGATGCTGTGGGTCGGACGCGAAAGCGGCGAAGCCGCCCGCGTGTATTTCACGCCGGCACCGGGCGAACGACGGGGCCAGATGCGCTACTTCGACCCCTATACCGGCGCCTACATGGGCGAGGCCGTCGGCGAAGACTTCTTCGCGTTCGTGCTGCAACTGCACCGCTTTCTCGCCATGGGTGACACTGGCCGGCAAATCACCGGCGCCTGCTCCCTGATCCTGGTGTTCTTCTGCCTCTCCGGCCTGTACCTGCGCTGGCCGCGCCAGGCCGCGAACTGGCGTGCCTGGCTGACCCTGGACTGGCGCAAAAAGGGTCGCAGCTTCAACTGGGACCTGCATTCGGTGTTCGGCACCTGGTGCCTGCTGCTCTATCTGCTGTCGGCCTCGACCGGCCTGTTCTGGTCCTACGAATGGTACAGCCGGGGCCTGACCCAACTGCTGTCCGACGCCCCGCAGAACGAGCGCGTGCGCAAACGCGGCCCGGCCCCCGAAGGCCCGGCGCCGGTGGCCAACTATGAGGCTATCTGGAGCACGATCTACAGCAATGCCGGCCCTGGCTTGAGCGCCTACAACATCCGCATGCCGGCGCTCGCCGGGCAACCGGCCACCGTGTATTACCTGCTGGAAAACTCACCGCATAACCGGGCGCTGAACCAGATCAACCTGGACCCGGCCACGGGCGAAGTGAAATCCCATGATCGTTACGCCAGCAAGAGCTTCAAGTCGCAGCTGTTGACCAGCATCTATGCGCTGCATACCGGCAGTTACTTCGGCATTGCGGGCAGGATCATCCTGACCGTCAGCGCCTTGTGCATGCCGCTGTTCTTCATCACCGGCTGGCTGCTGTACCTCGACCGCCGCCGCAAGAAACGCCAGGTGCGCGATGCGCGCAACGGCCTCGGCGCCAACCCCGGCAACGCGCCGGCGTGGCTGATCGGTTTCGCCAGCCAGAGCGGCTTTGCCGAACAACTGGCCTGGCAGACCGCCGGGCAACTGCAGGCCGCTGGCTTGCCGGTGAACGTGCAGCCACTGGGCAGCGTCAGCCAGGACGACCTGCGCCAGTCGCAAAACGCGCTGTTTGTAGTGAGCACCTTCGGCGACGGCGAAGCGCCCGACAACGCCCGCGGCTTCGAACGCAGCGTCTTGGGCCACGATCTGTCGCTGAGCGGCCTGAACTACTCGGTGCTGGCCCTGGGGGATCGCCAGTACGAACACTTCTGCGGCTTCGCAAGGCGCCT
Source organism: Pseudomonas sp. SDO524_S393 (assembly GCF_054071875.1). NCBI lineage: Bacteria > Pseudomonadati > Pseudomonadota > Gammaproteobacteria > Pseudomonadales > Pseudomonadaceae > Pseudomonas > Pseudomonas sp. SDO524_S393. Next base: position 4,069 of record NZ_JBSVVZ010000050.1, read on the forward strand.
GCATTTCTGGCTGACCAACCAGGGCGGCAACCCGTTATTCGCGCCGGTGGAAGTCGACAGCGGCGACACCGCCGCCCTGCTGCACTGGCAGCAACAACTCGGCCAACTCATCGGTCACGCACCGACTGCGGCCTGGCCGGTGGCCACCTACGAAAACTGGACCCTCACCCAACGCACCCTGCTCAACCCGGACAGCGTCGGCGCCGATGTCTACTTGCTCGGTCTCACCCCGGCGTCGCCGCAGAGCTGGCAGGCGGGCGATTTGGTAGAGGTGCTGCCACGCAACGGACCCTGGGCCATCGAGCACTTCCTGGAAGGCCTGGGCCTGGCGGGCAGTGACGGGGTGATCGTCGACGGCCTGGCGCAATCCCTCGACCAGGCCCTGGCCGGTCGGCAACTGCCTGACAACCGTGCCCACCTGGTGGGCCTGCATGCCCAGGCCCTGGTGAACGCGCTGGTGCCCGTGGGCATGCGCGAATACTCCATCGCCTCGATTGCCGGCGACGGTGTGCTGGAGCTGATCGTACGCCAGGAACGTCACCCGGACGGCAGCCTGGGCCTGGGCTCGGGCTGGCTGACGGAGCATGCGCCCATCGGCTCGGCCATCAGCCTGCGCCTGCGCCGTAACAGTGGTTTTCACCTGCCGGATGCGCCCGTGCCGCTGATCCTGTTGGGCAACGGCACCGGTCTTGCGGGGCTGCGCGGTTTGCTCAAGGCACGTATCGCCCAAGGCCGGCAGCGCAACTGGCTGCTGTTCGGCGAACGTAATATCGCCCACGATTTCCTGTGCCAGCATGAGCTGCAAGGCTGGCTGGCCAGCGGCGACCTGGCGTTGCTGGACCTCGCGTTTTCCCGTGATCAGGCAGAAAAGATCTACGTGCAGGACCGCCTGCGCGAATCGGCCGATGTGTTGCGCCGATGGCTGGCCGATGGCGCGGCGATTTATGTGTGCGGCAGTTTGCAGGGCATGGCCAGCGGCGTCGATCAAACGCTGGTGGACATACTGGGCACAGCGGCGGTGAATCGGCTGATCGAACAAGGCCGCTACCGCCGGGATGTGTACTGAGCGTCCCAGACGCTGAGATCAACTGTGGGAGCTGGCTTGCCAGATCCCACAGAGGCGGTCAGACAGGCTGGAGTTTCTGCTGGAACACCGCCACCCCATCGAGATCGCGCAGGATGACGGTCAGCTCCGCCGTCTGCCCGTCGATCTGCACCTCGCCAAAAAACTGGAACCCGGCGAACGGCGAGGTGTTCTGCGCGGGCGGTGCTTTCTGGAACACCACGTCGGGGCCGAAGGTTTTATCCAGCGGATTGGGCCCGAAGCTGCCGGCATTCAACGGCCCGGCGACAAACTCCCAGAACGGTTCGAAATCCTGGAACGCCGCGCGATCAGGGTGATAGTGGTGCGCCGCGCAGTAATGCACATCCGCCGTCAGCCACACATGATTGCGCACCTCTTGGGCCCTTAAAAAGGCCAGCAACTCGGCAATCTCCAACTCACGCCCTTGCGGCGCCCCCGGATCGTTGTTGGCGATGGCTTCCCAGCGCGGCACGCCAGGGCTGACCTCACCGTCGGGCACGCCAAGACCGATGGGCATGTCAGCGGCAATCACCTTCCATTGCGCCCGGGACGCCTTGAGCTCGCGTTTGAGCCAGTCCAGCTGTTCGCGACCGAGAAAGGGTTTTGCCGCGCCCAGGTTGTCATCGTTGGGCCCGCGATAGCTGCGCATGTCCAGCACGAACACATCCAGCAATGGCCCATAACCGAGCTTGCGGTAAATCCGCCCGCCGCCATCGGCGCTTTGCCGGCGCATCGGCGAATATTCCAGCCAGGCCTGACGTGCGTGGCCGACCAGGGTGTTGATGTCCTTGGTCTGGTAACGCTCGTCCAGTTGTTTGCTCGGCGACCAGTTGTTGACCACTTCGTGATCGTCCCACTGCCAGATCTGCGGCACCTCGGCGTTGAAACGGCGCACGTTTTCATCCAGCAGGTTGTAGCGATAGTTACCGCGATAGTCATCGAGGGTCTCGGCCACTTTGCTCTTGGCCTCGGTAGTGATGTTGCGCCAGATGCGCCCGCCTTCGGTGGTCAGTTGCGCCGGTACCGGGCCGTCGGCGTAGATGGTGTCGCCGCTGTGGATAAAGAAGTCCGGCAGGCGCAGACGCATGGCTTCGTAGATGCGCATGCCGCCGATGTCCGGGTTGATGCCAAAGCCCTGGCCGACGGTGTCGCCGCTCCAGACAAAACGGATGTCGCGACGCGCCTGGGGCACGCTGCGCAAATGCCCGAACCAGGGTTCGCTGGCGACACCGGTCTGGGCGTCCTCGAAACACACGCGGTAGAAAATTGCCTGGTCGGCGGGCAGCCCGGTGAGTTCGACCCGGGCAGTAAAGTCGCTGCGGTTGTCGGCCAGGGGCGAGACACATCGGCGCGGGTTACTGAACACGCTGCGGGTGTCCCACTCCACCACCATGCGCGCCGGGCGGTCGCTGCGGCTCCAGATCATCGCACGGTCGCCGAGCAGGTCGCCGGACTGCACACCGTCGGTGAGCTGCGGGCGGTCCTTGACCGAAGCGATCACCGCCGGCGCCAGGCCCGGCAGCAGCAACCCGGCCCCTACGGCTTGCATCACACGGCGACGGCCGAGATCGAAGTGACTCATGCAGGTGCCCTCTTGAGTATCAAAAGAGCAACTAAACCACGCGGGGATGAAACAGAGATGACACCGATCCCGCGATCACAAGTGATCAAACGGTAGGAGCCGTGCTTGGGTGGGAGCTGGCTTGCCTGCGATGACAGCTCCCACAGGGGTCTTGCAGTGGCTGGAAAAACGCGGTCAACAGGGCTATCGCGCCGGGCACTTTCTTGCCAACAACACGGATCCAATGTGGGAGCTGGCTTGCCTGCGATGTCGCCTGCCCCGCCGCTTTCGCAGCCTCGCCGGGGCTCGACAGCTCCCACAGGAGGCTTGCAGTGGCTGGAAAAAACGCTGTCAGCAGGGTCATCGCGCCGGGCACTTTCTTGCCAACAACACGGCTCCAATGTGGGAGCTGGCTTGCCTGCGATAGCGTCACCGCGGTGTGACTGATACACCGCAGTGTCTGCATCGCGGGCAAGACCGGCGCCCAGACTTTTTCAGGCCGTGACCGCCAGCTCTACGGCGTCCGGGCGCTTGATCAACGCATACACCAACCCGGTCAGCAGGCTACCGGCAACGATCGCCAGCAGGTACAGCAGCGCATGGTTCATCGCGTTCGGGATCACCAGCACAAACAAGCCGCCATGGGGCGCCGCCAGTTTGCAGCCGAAGTACATCGACAACGCGCCGGTCAGTGCACCGCCGGCGATGCTGGCCGGGATCACGCGCAGCGGGTCCTTGGCGGCAAACGGAATCGCGCCTTCGGAAATAAAACACAGACCGAGGATCATCGCGGCTTTGCCCGCCTCCCGCTCGGTCTGGGCGAACTTTCGCCGCGCCAGGAAGGTGGCGATGCCCATGCCGATCGGCGGGACCATGCCGGCGGCCATGGTCGCGGCCATCGGCGCGCCGCTCTGGGCCGCCAGCAGGCCCACCGAAAACGCATACGCCGCCTTGTTGATCGGTCCGCCCAGGTCGACGCACATCATGCCGCCCAGCAGAATGCCCAGCAGCACCGCATTGGTGGTACCCATGGTGCTGAGAAAATCGGTGAGCCCGGTGAGCAGGCGCGCCACCGGCGGGCCCACCAGGTAGATCATCGCCAGGCCGGTGAACAGGCTCGCCAGCAACGGGATGATCAGGATCGGCTTGAGCGCCTCCAGGCTCTGGGGCAACTGCACCGCACGGGTAATCAGCTTGACGCAGTAGCCGGCGAGGAAACCGGCGAAGATGCCGCCGATAAACCCTGCGCCCAGGGTACCCGCCAGCAAGCCGCCGATCATGCCGGGGGCAATGCCGGGACGGTCGGCAATCGAATAAGCGATATAACCCGCCAGCAGCGGCACCATGAGCATGAAGGCCTGATCACCCACGGTTTTCAGCGCCGCCGCCAGGGTGCCTTGCTCTTCGAAGGCATGGATGCCGAACACGAACGACAAAGCGATCAGCAGGCCGCCCGCCACCACCATCGGCAACATGAACGACACACCGGTCAGCAGGTGTTTGTAGACGCCGGTTTTTTCTGGCTTGGCCACCGCACCGCTGGCCGCGCTTTCCACCACGCCTTCGGCAAGCGCCTTGTTGAGGGTCGCCTCGGATTGCTTGAGGGCGATGCCGGTGCCGCAACGGTAGATTTTCTTGCCGGCGAAGCGCTCGGTGGCCACTTCGATATCGGCGGCCAGCAACACCACGTCGGCCTCGGCGATGGCCTGCGGGCTCAACGGCGTTCGGGCTCCGACCGAGCCCTGGGTTTCGACCTGCAGGTCATAGCCCAAACGCTTGGCCGTCTGCTGCAAGGCTTCCGCCGCCATGAAGGTGTGGGCCACGCCGGTCGGGCAAGCGGTGATCGCAACGATACGCGGCGCCTGCCTGGCCACGGGTGCCGCAGCGACCGCCACCTGCGCCTCTTCAGCGCCGCGCCGCAACACCGCGTCGACATCCGCCAGCGCAAGGGCCGGCGTACTCTGGAACACGCGCTTGCCGACAAATCGCCGCATGTCCACCGGCGTGCTGCTGACCAGCAACACCCATTCGGCGTCATCGATAGTGGCCTGGGACAACCGGCGCTCGGGGCGTTGCGCGTCCACCACCTCAACGCTGGTGCTCCAGCCCTGGCGCTGCGCCGCGGCGTCCAGCAAGCGGGCGCACAGCACACTGGTGACCATGCCGTTCGGGCAGGCGGTAACAATGGCTAACTTCATCACATACCCTCTTATTGTTCTGTCAGCGCGCGCACGTGAACGCCACGTTCGAGCTGCGCCAGCTGCGCCGCATCGCCGATGCCGAAGCCGATCTGCGTAACGGCCATCGCCGCAATCGCGGTGGCTCGGCGCAAGGTCTGCTCGGGCGTGTCACCACTGAGCAAACCATGGAGCATCCCGGCCAGCAGCGAATCGCCGGCGCCGACGGTGCTGGCGACAGTGACCTTGGGCGGCTTGGCGTGCAGCGATGTGCCTCGGTTGTACCAGCTCACGCCCGCGGCGCCATCGGAAACCACCACGTGTTCCACACCCAGCAAATGCAGTTGGTTGATGGCATCAGGGACATGACCCAGGGCGTCGGCCAACTCTTCGGTGTTGGGTTTGACCAGCCACGGGCCAGCCTGCAAGCCGGCGCGCAAGGCGTCGCCACTGGTGTCCAGGGCGACTTTCAAACCCAAGCCTTTCAGTTGTTCGAGCATTGCTTGAAACCATTGCGGGCTGACGCCACGCGGTAAGCTGCCGGCCACCACCACTGCATCGAATTCCGGGCCGATGACCGCAATCATCTTGAGCAATTCCTTTTGCGCCCGCTCACTCACCATCGGTCCAGGCGCATTGATGTCGGTCACCCGGCCATCCTGCTCGGCAATCTTGATATTGCTGCGTGTCTCACCCGGTACGCGAATGAATGCATTGCCAAACCCACGACGGGCGATCAGTGTGTCGAACGCCTGGGGGTTTTCCTCACCGAGAAACCCGCCCACGCTCACCTGATGGCCCAGGTCGGCCAACACCTGCGCCACGTTCACGCCTTTGCCGGCGGCATGGGTCAGCAGGGTTTCGCTGCGGTTCACCGCACCCGGTTCCAGGTGCCCCAGGCGTACCGTCAGGTCCAACGCAGGGTTCAGCGTCAGGGTCAGAATCCTTGCCATCTACACGGCCTCCACTAGGGCTCGCACGTCGGCGGGCGAGCCCACGGTCAGTGCGTTTTGCGCCAGGCTCCGGGCCTCGCTCAGACTGAATTCGCGCACGCGCGCCTTCACTTCCGCAATGCTGCGGGCCGATACGCTCAACTCATCCACACCCAGCCCGACCAGCACCGGTACCGCCAGCGGGTCCGCCGCCAGCTCGCCGCATACGCCGACCCATTTGCCGTGGGTATGGGCGGCACGCACGGTGATGTCGATCAGTTGCAACACCGCCGGGTGCAGGCCGTCGGCCTGGGCCGACAGCGTCGGGTGGCCACGGTCGATGGCCAGGGTGTATTGGGTCAGGTCGTTGGTGCCAACGCTGAAGAAATCCACTTCCTGGGCCAACACCGGCGCGAGCAACGCGGCGGACGGCACTTCGATCATGATGCCCAGTTGCAAGTCCGCCACCGGGATTTCCCGGCGCAGGCGCTCGGTCATGTCGCGGGCAGCACGCCACTCGTCGACGCTGCCGACCATCGGGAACATGATGCGCAGCGGGCGGTTGTCTGCCGAACGCAACAACGCGCGCAATTGCGCCTCCATGATCTGCGGACGCTGCAAGGTCAAGCGAATGCCGCGCACGCCCAGGAAGGGGTTTTCTTCCTCGGCAATCGGCCAATAGGGCAACGGCTTGTCGCCGCCGACGTCGAGGGTGCGCACCACCAGCGGGCGCCCCGCGAGGCCATCGAGCACACGGCGGTATTCGGCTTCCTGGGTGGCCTCGTCCGGCGCTTGCGGGTGCGCCATGAAAATCAGTTCGGTGCGCAGCAAACCAATGCCTTCGGCGCCCTGCTCTACCGCGCCGGCAACGCCTGCGCTTTCGCCGATATTGGCGAACACTTCCACCCGATGCCCATCCCGGGTCTGCGCCGGTTCGTGGCGTTGGGCCGCAGCGGCTTGCAGGCGCCGTTCACGGCTGTCGCGTTCGACGGTGGCGCGTTGCAAGGTGGCGGCATCGGGGTCCACGTGCAGGCGACCGCGCTGCCCATCAAGCAACAAAGGCGTGCCGGCGGCCAGCCGCAATACACCGGCACCGGCGCCGACCAGCGCAGGAATGCCCAGGGCACGGGCGACAATCGCGCTGTGGGCCGTCGCACCACCGCGCGCGGTGAGGATGCCGGCGACGCGGGCCGGGTCCAGACGCGCGACGTCCGAAGGGCCCACTTCGTCCATCACCAGGATGTACGGCTCGGCAGGTTCCTGGGCGGCCTCGACACCACAGAGTTGCGCCAGCACGCGACGGCCAATGTCACGCAGATCGGCGGCGCGCTCGGCGAGCAATGCGTCCTGCAACGATGCCTGCTGCCGGGCGGCGCTTTCGATCACGCTCATCCAGGCCGCCTCGGCACTTTCGCCCTGCTTGAGACGGGTGCCGACTTCGTCGGTGAGTTCGGGGTCGTCGAGCATTTCCTGGTGAGTGATGAAAATCTCGCGGATGGCCTTGGACGGGCTGCGCTCGATCAAACCCTGGATATCGCCGCGCACGTCAGTAACCGCCGCGTGCAGCCGTTGGCGCTCAATCAGCGCAGACTCGCCGCGCAGCGGGTAATCGAACACTTCCTGTACCTGAAGATGGGCCGGGCCGATGGCGATACCCGGCGACGCCGCGACGGCTTGCACCGGGCTGCCGGCCAACGGGGCGCTGACAAGCGGTTCGATATCCAGCAGCTGGGGTTGCACGCTGGCTGTCGGCAGCGGCTCGACATCTTCGCCCAGGCCTTCTTCGACCGCCGCCAACAAGGCGGGCAGCGCGTCAGCGGCAATCCTGGGTTCAGCGACAAACTCCAGCACCTGGCCCCGGCGCGCGCCCAGGCTCAGCAGCTTGCTCAGGCTTTTCACCGACACTGCGCCGACCGCGCCATCGACGATGCGCAGGCGAATGTCACCGTCAAAGCTTTTAGCCAGTTGCGCGAGGATCTTGGCCGGGCGCGCGTGCAACCCATGGGCGTTGGCCAGAACGACACGGGTGCTGGGCCAGTCGGGTGGCAATTCACCGCCCAGCACTTCCAGCACGGCGCGGCTGCTGGTGGCGCGGCCCAGTTCCTGGCCACGGCCCTCGATCAGCAAGGCGCACAGGCGCTCCAACAGAGTCTGGTGCGCCTCCCCCAGGCTGGCCAGGCAGAACAGGCCGTTGAGCGGCTGGCCGAGATAACGCATGGGTTTGTCCGGCGTGACGAACGCCAGGCCCGGGCGCTTGACGGTCTGCTCGCTGTGCAGCCACCACAGGCCATCGCCCAGAGGCAAAGCGTCGACTTGCTGCAACACGGCAGCGAAACCGTTGCTCACGCAATCGGCCTGGCGCAGCAGCCGCGCACCGCGCCACACCAGTTCTTCGAAGTCATCGGCGGAGACACCCAGGCTGATCATCTGCGCATCGAGCGCCAGTTCCTGCGGCGCACCTTGCAGCAACTTCAGCAGGGCCTCGGCAGAACCGGCACGGCGCAACGCCTGGCCCAGATCGGTTTCACCGAGGGCACGGGTGAGCAATTGCAACAAGCGCAAGTGTTCATCGGATTTGGCAGCGATACCAATGGCCAGGTACACCACCTGGCCGTCGCCCCAATCCACCCCGTCGGGGAACTGCAACAGACGCACGCCGGTGGAAAACACCTGGTCGCGGGTTTCGGGGGTGCCATGGGGAATCGCGATGCCCTGGCCAAGAAAGGTCGACCCCTGGGCTTCACGGGCCTGCAAACCACTGAGGTAACCCTCGGCGACCAGGCCATCGGCCACCAGTTTGTCCGCCAGCAGGTGCAGGGCCGCAGATTTGTCCGCAGCCACCTGGCCCATGGAAATCTGCTCTACAGTGAGCTCAAGCATGCCGTTCTCCTACTTGACGCTAGGTATTGTTTTGAATGAATCAGCGCTGGGTGTTCAAAAATAACTGACTGAGCGGTCAATTGGCAGTAGCCACTTAGTCACGAACGTCGTAAAAATACGTTAGCTGAAACGTTTAATCTATAACTAATGGCAGATTACGCGTTAATTGCGCCAGCTTGAACGACCACTCGGCGCTTGCCCTGGGACATTGGCTGTAGGCAGGAATCGGTTACGATTGGACAAAATGTCGGGGCACGCTCTAAAAAACAAGGAAATCCCGGTTTGAAACTCAGTGATATCGCCCGTCTCGCCGGTGTGTCCGTGACCACCGCCAGCTACGTCATCAACGGCAAGGCCGAACAGCAACGCATCAGCAACGCGACCGTCGAACGGGTGCGTGCGGTGGTCGAGGCCCACGGCTTTACGCCCAACCCCCAGGCGGCCGGGCTGCGCAGTCGGCACACACGCACGCTGGGGTTCATCCTGCCGGACCTGGAAAACCCCAGTTACGCCCGCATCGCCAAACTTTTGGAGCAAGGTGCACGCGCGCGCGGCTACCAGTTGCTGATCGCCAGCTCCGACGATGAGGCCGACAGCGAACGTCAGTTGCTGCAACTGTTCCGTGCCCGCCGGTGTGACGCATTGTTCGTCGCCAGTTGCCTGCCGGCCAGCGACGACAGCTACCGCGAACTGCAAGCCAAGGGCTTGCCGGTGATCGCCATCGACCGGGTGATGGACAACGAGCAATTCTGTTCGGTGGTCAGTGACGACCGCCAGGCCTGCCAGCAACTGACCAGCAGCCTGTTGCAACCACTGCCCAAGCAAATCGCCCTGATCGGCGCGCATCCGGAACTGAGCATCAGCCAGGAACGTGCCGCCGGTTTCCGCGAGGCACTGCAAGGTTTCAAGGGTGAGGTGATCATCGAACAGGGTGAAGCGTTCAGCCGCGACTGTGGCCGGCGGCTGATGGAGCAACTTCTGCAGAAGCTGGGGCATTTGCCTGACGCGCTGGTGACAACGTCCTACGTGCTACTGCAAGGCGTGTTCGATGCGCTGCACGACTTCCCGCTCAAATCACGCCCGCTCAGCCTCGGCACCTTTGGTGACACGCAGCTGCTGGACTTCCTGCCGTTGCCGGTGAATGCCATGGCCCAGCAACATCAACTTATCGCCGACACCGCCCTGCGCCTGGCCCTGGCCGCGATCGAAGAACAGCAGTACCAGCCCGGCGTGCACGCCATTGGACGTACCTTCAAACAGCGCATCCACGAGGCGTGAGCGTGGAGCTGATCGACACCCACACCCACCTGGACTTCCCTGACTTCGATGCCGACCGCCGGGAAGTCCTCGCTGACAGCCGCCAACTGGGCGTGCGGCGCATGGTGGTGCTGGGGGTGTATCAGCAGAATTGGCAGCGGGTGTGGGATCTGGTGCAACAGGATGAAGGTTTGTTCGCTGCCTTTGGCCTGCACCCGGTCTACCTCGATGAACACCGCCCCATCGATCTCACGGAGCTGGCCGAGTGGCTGACGCGCCTGCACGGGCATCCCCAGCTCTGCGCAGTGGGTGAAATCGGCCTGGATTATTTTCTTGAACAACTGGACCGCGAGCGCCAGCAACAGCTGTTCGAAGCGCAGCTCAAGCTGGCGGTGGACTTTCAATTGCCGGCGCTGCTGCACGTGCGCCGCAGCCACGCGGCGGTTATCGCCACCTTGAAGCGCATCCGTGTGCCCCGGGGCGGCATTATTCACGCCTTCGCCGGCAGCTTCGAAGAAGCCCGCGAATACCTGCGGCTCGGGTTCAAACTGGGTTTGGGCGGTGCTGCCACCTGGCCCCAGGCATTGCGCATGCATCGGGTACTGGCACAGCTGCCACTGGATGCGGTCGTGCTGGAAACCGACGCCCCGGACATGGCGCCCGTCATGTACCCAGGCCAGCGCAATAGCCCGCAACACTTGCCGGCCATCTGCAACGCCCTGGCCGAACGCATGGGCATCAGCGCTTCAGTGCTGGCTGAGGCGAGCACTCGCAATGCGTGCGAGCTGTTCAACTGGTAGCGCCGGACGCCCCGCCTCCAGGTTCAAAATCACGTGCTGTCGGTATCGGGCGTAACGCAGCGTCAGAAAATGCACCAGCAGCACCACCAGTGACACATTGAGCTGCCCGATCACGCTGATCAGCCCCAGCCACTCCATCACCAGCGCCACGATCAACACGATGCACGTCAGCACCACCATGCCCGGACGCACCAGCGCCCAATGTTCCAGCGACTTGAACCGGCGCAGTTCCCTGGGACAACACAACTGCAACACGCGCTGGCAGTACGGACAATCGAAGGGCTCGTCGATGGAGATGGCATTCACTTGCCAGGACTTGAGCTCAAAGGTGATCTCACAATGGGCGCAGTGGCCCTTGATACCGACGACTGTGGTCATGGCTGTGCCTCCCTGAATCTTGTTTGAGTGAAATAAATTCTCACTCATTCAGGCAGCCCAAACAGAAACTCCGGAAAATCAGGACAAGCACTACACCTCACAAAGAAACACCCTACAGACGAATGCACTTAACTGACTGACCTCACACACGAAACGCGCCAATCAGCTGCTTCAGCTCGTTCACCTGCACCGACAGTTGTCGGCTGGCCGCCTCGGTCTGGTGGGCACCGTGCGCCGCGTGCTCGCCGGCACGGTTGATTTCAACGATGTTCTGGTCGATATCGTGGGCGACGGCGGTCTGCTGCTCCACCGCTGCGGCAATCTGCTGGTTCTGGTCGACGATCATGCCGACCGCGGCGAGGATATTTTCCAGGGCCTGCTGGACTTTTTCCGACTGCCCCACTGTGCCGCTGGCCATCTGGTGACTGCTGCCCATGGCCTTTACGGCTGCATCCACGCCGCTGTGCAGACGACTGATCATCTGCTCGATTTCTTCAGTGGAGTGCTGGGTGCGCCGCGCCAGGGTGCGGACCTCGTCGGCCACCACCGCAAAGCCGCGCCCCTGCTCACCGGCCCGCGCCGCTTCGATAGCGGCATTGAGCGCCAGCAGGTTGGTCTGCTCGGCAATGCTTTTGATCACTTCCAACACACTGCTGATGGCCTGACTGTCGCTGGCCAGCCGGTTGATCACCTGCGCCGACTGGTCGATCTCCGAGGCCAGCCGCGCCATGCTGCTTTGCTGGGATTGCACCAGGCTGCGGCCGCTGAGGGTTTCATCATTGACACTGTGGGCGCTGTCGACCGCCGCCGCCGCGTTGCGCGCCACCTCCTGGGCGGTGGACGACATCTGATTCATGGCCGTGGCCACCTGTTCGATCTGGGTGCGCTGGCCCGAGACTGCCTGGTTGCTCCGGGCCGAAACCGTTTCCACCTGCCCGGCTTGGAGCTCTACCTGGCCGACGGTGTGCCCGACGCGTTCGATCAGGTCATGGATCTTAGCCACGGTGCCGTTGAACACGTTGCCCAAGTCGCCGAGTTCATCGCGGCTGTGGGCGACAAAACTGACCGTCATATCGCCTGCCGCGACCTGGTCCATCATCACGCCCAGGCGCCGCAGCGTGGTACGGGTGGAGGCGTAGAAACCGGCGTACAGGTAGAAGATCAACAAAAACACCGCGGCCAGCGCCGCCACCAGCAGCACCATGTGCATGCGGTTCTGGGCCAGGCGAAGTTCCAGTTGCTGGCCGATAAACGTCAGGGTGGCCTGGTCGAGCTGATAGGTCCCGGCCATCAGCGTGCTGACCTCCTCATAGAAACGCTGCCAAGGCGCATCGAGGGTTTCGGCCATCACCACCTGTTCTTCGAACAGCTCACTGCCGTGTTTGAGACTGGCATTGCTGGCCTGGGCCAGGCCGTTCAGTGCGCCATGAGCTGCCTGACTGGCGCTGAGGGCGTCTTGCAGCTTCAAGGCGTATTCGGCGTGGAGTTTTTCCAACTGTTGCAGCAACTCGTCAAACCGTGTGCTGGAAGATGAATTGAGAAAGCCCTGGCCCAGGGAGTACGCGCCCATCGCCCGCCCCTCGCCCAGGGCCTGGGTGACGTGTGGGGTCACGCTGGTGACCAGCTCGCCGAGTTGGCGTACGTCGCTTTGGGAGTCGCGGCTCAAGCCGGATTGACTGGCCACGATCTGGCCGAGCATCTGCGCTTTGTTCAGCAGCTTGCCGATCAACGCGCTTTTGCTCTGCAGCGAGGTTTCCTGTTGTTGAGCCTTGAAGGCTGCGATCAATTCATCGCGCTTGGTCTCGAAAGCGGCAATATGTTCCGGGTCAGTCGCCATGGCGCTGAGCCCTTGCAGGCGGCCCAGAATGCTCTGCTCCAGCGCGCTGATCTGGCCCTCAAGGTCACCGGCCTTGCCGGATTGGCCGAGCACCGCATTGATCTGTACCTGGTTGTTCAGGGTTTCCAGGTCGCGGCGCAGGGCCAGGGCGCTGCCCAGCAGGTCGAGGCTTTGCAGCTCGACGCGGGTCCCCTGGAATTCGCGCCAGGAATCGCGCACCAGAAAATAGTTGGTCGCCAGCATCGGCAGCAGGAACAGCACACTGATCAAGCTGAACTTCATGCCGAAGCTCAGGCGGTTCATCAGCGCGACAGCCGGATAGAGCAAGCTCTTCACAGGTGAACTCCCTTTCTTTTATTTTTATTGAGCGCAGGGCGGCGGCAGAAAGCCACTATTTGGGCGCTCTGTCTGTATAGCTCAATTCGAAAGGGAGTTTTGTAACTTAAGGTTAACAGCAGGAGTGACCGACTCACCCCTGCCGAAGATCAGGGCAGCACGGTCCAGATGGCAAAGCCGGCATACCACAGCACCGCTGCACGCAGCAGCAGTTCCCACAAGCGGTCGAGGCTGTTGATGCCGTCGGCACCCACTGCCGGCGGCGGGATTTCAGCGGCCACCAGGCCGACTTTTTCCACCAGTTGCGCCGCGCTGATGTCCCAGCTCAACAGCTCATGCAGCATCACACGGCTGACCGCGACGAAGTTACCCACCAGGGCAAAGCTTGCGGCCAGCAGGCGCACCGGCAGCCAGTCGAAGGCGTGGCGCAACTGTCCGGCGCGCTCCGCAACCAACGGATTCTGGCTGTGCTCATTGGCCAGCGCCAGCAATCGATAGGCCAGCGCGGCGACCGGGCCCAGCAGGAAATACCAGAAAATGACCGCAAAAAAACTCTGATAAGCCTGCCATAGCAAATGCCCCTGGACGCGTTCGAGCAGTTGTTCGCCGCTGTCGGCGCTCAGGCCCAGGTCGCGCTCCGCCACGTGTTCGGCAGCTTGCAGGTCGCCCCGGCGCCAGGCATCACGGAACGGGCCAAGCCCGGCCAGCAAGTCGCCCCGCCCCAGGCTGTAAATCACCACCAGCAAGTGCACCGGCAGCGCCAGCAAACCGTAGGCCACCGGCTCCAGAACCACCAGCAACAGCGCCAGCAGAACCACGGGCAACAACACCAGCAAGGCCAGGATCAGCCAAGGGTGCTTGCCCAGTCGCGGGCTGGCTTCCAGCCTGGCCAGTTCGTGCAACCAACCGCCGTCACGCTGCAACCGCTGGCGCAGGGCCGAGAATTTCTCGATCCAGACCGCCAGCACCAACACCAGGAAACTCATCGTACGTGTCCTCCATCCTGCAGGGCGCTGCGAAAGCGCGTCCAATCAAAAGCCGGGCCGGGATCGGTCTTGCGTCCCGGGGCGATGTCGCTGTGCCCGCAGATACGCTGAGGAGTAATGCCGGGATAGGCCGATAACAGTTGGCGTGTCAGGTCGATCAACGACACATACTGGGCGTCGGTGAACGCCTGGTCGTCCGTGCCTTCCAGCTCGATGCCCAGGGAAAAATCATTGCACGTCTCTCGCCCCTCGAACCGCGAAACTCCGGCATGCCAGGCCCGGTCGATGCAGGAGACAAACTGCGTCACCGCGCCATCGCGCTCAATCAGGAAGTGCGCAGACACTCGTAGGTCGGCAATCCCTTCAAAGTAGGCATGTTCCGTGACGTCCAGACGGTTCTGGAAAAACTCCTGCACTTTACCGGTGCCGAACTGTGCGGGCGGCAGGCTGATGTTATGCACCACCAACAGCGAGATTTCGCCGGCGGGGCGCTCGTTGAAGTTTGGCGAAGGGCAATGGCGAATGCCCTGGCACCAGCCACTGGCGGGGTCCAACTGCATGCGGGTTCCTTGAACGGGACAAAGTGTGACCAGTATGCCGCGTTCCGCCCCGCTGTTGCGATCACTTGGCGCGATTGAGTTGACGCAATTGATCGGTCACCGTCGCCAGGGCACGATCGAACAGCAGTCCGCCTTCCAGTGTTCGCAGTACGCCCGCCTTGAAGGCCTGGACCAACTGGCCGGCACTTTTCTCCAGCACCTTGAGCCCCGTGCGATTGACGAAAATATACGCCCCCGTCGGCGCCATGATGGCCGTCAGTTTGCAGCGCTGGAACGTGTCGTCTTCCTGGAACTCCACCCAGCCACCGATGCGCAGGTGATGAACCTTGAGCAGGTCGGGATCACCCTTCGGCCAACCGTCGACCGCGTCGGCGGGCCGTGTCGTCATTACAAAAGGCTCACGCACCTCCATCAGCCCGTCGGCCTCTTCGGGCGCCTGGACATGCATGGCTTGCAGCCTGACAAAGAATTCACGGGTACTGAAAGGATCGAACGCCGCACTGGTCAGGCCGTCACGCAACGCCTTGAGCAACCCCGGCAACTGTTCCAGCAAGTGCCGTCCGGCCTCGGCGTCCTTCTGCAGGCTGACGCTCCAGATCAACTCATCCAGGGTGCGCAAGCCCGCCTGCCACTGCACCGACTGTTCGCCGTGCTTGAGACTGGCCAGCAACAGCACCTGGCTCCAGGCCTGCTGCACGAACTGCACCACGGAGCGCGGCAGTACCTTGCCCATCAGCCGTCGGTCAAGGACCTCGGCCACCCGCTGGCGCACGGCCTCGGTACGCATGCGTCCGTCTTCGGCGTCACGGGTGTGCTGTTCCAGCAAGTCACTGCGGCGACGCTCTTCAGCGGTAAACGTGCTGAACTCCGTCAACAACAGGGAAAAGATCGCCGGATCTTCGACGAACTCGTTGAGCAGGCGCTGTACCACCTGCTCGATGCGCAAATACAGGCTGTCTCGCTGATAATCGTCACGGGGGCTCCAGCCCAGGGCGGCCGCGGCGATTTCATTCAGCAGCCGCCGTACCGGATGGTTGCCGCGACTGAAAACGCTCTTGTCCACGATCGCGACTTTCAATAGCGGGATCTGCAAGCGCCCGATCAAGGCCTTGAAGGAAGCGGGCACGGCACGATCGGCCAGGATGAACTCGAACAGCATCGCGACCAGGTTGATCACATCTTCGTCGGCCTGCTCGACGACCCGTGACTTGCCACTCTTGACGCTGACCCGGGTGAGCAGTTGTTCGAGCTGGCTGCGCAGGTCGAAATCGTCCTCGGCGTCCGGCTCCGGCACGTATTGCTGCAAGTGGGACAGCAACCGCAGCAGATCGCGGGAGGTAATGGGCAAGGGCTCGGCACTGGCTTCCAGGGTGGGCGCGACACTGCCCCGCACGACGATCAGCAGTTGCTGCAGAACGGCGAAGGCTTGCTGGCCGTTTTCGTCCGCCGGCGGCTCGCTGCCGGCCACCGCGTCTTCGCGTGGATGTTCACGGGCAACGCGCCCGTCCGGGCGACGGGAGGGCACGGCCTTGAGGTCGGGCAGGACCCCGGTGGCCATCAGCAACCGATTCGCTTCGCCGTACAGTTGATCGGCGTCACTGAGCACGTACTTCTCGAAAAGCTTGAGCATGATCAGCTTGACCCGGATCTCGACACCCAGGCTGCGCCCGGCGCGCAGGAAAAACTCACACAGCAGCGCGGGGCCCAGCGGGTTCTCACGGTCATCCAGCTGATTGCCCAGCAAGGCACTCAAGCGAGCCGTCAGTTGACCCAGAGCCTGACCATCACGGTGCTGCACCCGGCCCAGCATGCCTTCCAGCGCCACGGTCTTTTCCATCGTGTCCCGGGAAGTGCTCGATGCCGTGTCGTAGGAGACCACCGGCACCATCTGCAATTCACCACGCCCGGCATGGTCCAGGTTGGCAAAGGCTTCGAACAGCCGCTCCATGAACACCCGTTCGAAGTTCTTGCGCTTGAGGCGCAGGTCCCGCATGGCTTCGAAAAAGATGTGATGGTCGAGCGTGCTGCGGGCTTTGTCGGCCATCTCGAACAGGGTGTCGTCAGCGTTATCGAACAAATCCTGCAAACCCTGCTGCAGTTGCTGCGCGGCCTTGTCCCGCACCTGCAGCAACACCACCGGCAGGCGAGCCAGTGGCGATGGCGTGGCCTGTGCCTTGTTGATCGGCACCACCTTTCCGTCATTGTGCATCCTGGCCTCCTGAAACGGCGGTATTGAATTGGGCAAAGATCGACTACAGGCCCGGTTGGGCTACAGGGATAACCGGTTATCGCCAGGACGTCAAAGCTATGACGCCAATTGCAAGGCGCGAGATTATCTTGCAAACAGGGCCGGTTGCGCCAGCAAACTCTGTCATTACGCGGTAATTGAAGGGCGAGTCTGGGTTCAGGCACCCACAGCCCCTATAATCGGGGCACTTTGTTTGTGGAGCCTGTTATGCCGAATCTCCGTCTTGCCGACCTCACCGCCGAAATCGAAGCCAACGTGCGCCGCGCACTGCTGGAAGACATCGGCAGCGGCGATATCACCGCGCAGTTGATCCCGGCCGAACGGCTGGCCAAGGCCACGATCATCACCCGTGATGCGGCCGTGATCAGCGGCACGGCCTGGGTGGACGCCGTCTTTCGCCAACTGGACCCACGCGTCGCGGTGCACTGGCAGGTGGCCGACGGCGAGCGCGTCAGCCCCAACCAGGTGCTGTTTCACCTCGAAGGTCCGGCGCGCTCTCTGCTCAGCGGTGAACGCTGCGCACTGAACTTCCTGCAACTGCTGTCGGGTGTGGCCACCCGTGCGCAAGCCCTGGCGGATTTTGTCGCCAGCACCCAAGTCAAGCTACTGGACACCCGCAAGACCCTGCCGGGCTTGCGTCTGGCGCAGAAATACGCCGTGACCTGCGGCGGCTGCCATAACCACCGCATCGGCTTGTACGACGCGTTCCTGATCAAGGAAAACCACATCGCCGCCTGCGGCGGCATTGCCCAGGCCGTTACCGCCGCCCACAAGATCGCCCCGGGCAAGCCGGTGGAAATCGAAGTGGAAAGCCTGGACGAACTGCGCGAAGCACTGGCGGCGGGCGCCGATATCATCATGCTCGACGAACTGAGCCTCGACGACATGCGTGAAGCCGTGCGCCTGAACGGCGGCAAGGCGAAGCTGGAGGCCAGCGGCGGGATCAATGAAAGCACCCTGCTGCCCATCGCGGAAACCGGGGTGGACTACATCTCCATCGGCGCGATGACCAAGGATGTGAAGGCGGTGGATTTGTCGATGCGCCTCAGCCTCTGAGGCGCATGAATCGGCTGCGTTGCTGAACAACCAGGAGGGGTGAACGACTTCAGACGACGAGGTCGTTCATCTCGCAGTACTCGTCCCATGGCACACCCAGCACCTCGGCCGCCTCTTGATGCGCAGCTATTCGCTTCGCTTCGAACTCTTCCGGTGTCGAGGTGTACTTGAGCGTCAGTTCCCAGGCCTGAAGGCCCTGGCTCTCGGCCTCGTCCTCAAATGCCCACTGAATCTGGTCGCGCTGGTCGTCGGCGCTCAGGTCCTTGATCTCTTCTTTGAGTTGCGGCGACTCTGCGAGGTATTTTTCGAGAGCCCGTTCATGCCGAACTTCCTGGGTCATTTCCGTCGTGGTCATAGTGTTCTCTTGGATCGAGGAATGGGAATGCATCTGGGTCATCAAGGTTGCGCAGATACAAAAGAACAGGCACGTGTGCCGGCTCGTCTGGCCTTCAGAACCATTCTGGGATCAGCTGAAAACAGTACCGTTGATGCTCTTTTGCCCGAGACAGGAGTCGAACCTGCGACCTTCGCGTTACGAGTGCGCTGCTCTACCAACTGAGCTACACGGGCGGTGGGCTAAAGCTAGCACCGCATCGGGCGTCCGGCAACTTACGGGCTTTGCGGGGCAATGACGCCCTGGGCCCAGAAACGAGGTTGCAGGTGCGCGCCTCTATCGTCCAGGTAGTGTTGCTGGGCTTGCTTGAGGTCCGGCACGTCGCGTATCGCGATAACGATCAACAGACCAACGGCCAATACCCCGGCGACTCTTCCTACAAACCACCCCACTGGTAGAGGCGCTGCCGTCGGTGTTCGCCACACATGCAACGCCATCAGCCAGCCCACCACCAGCGCAAGCCAGACCTGGGAGACAGGCATCACCATCACGCCATCGACCATGGACTGCACCAATGACCCCGTCAGCGCGGCAAACAGGCCCAACCTCAGCAGGTCAGCGGGTTCGCCGGACTGCGCCCGCTCACGCAACACAACCAGCGTCGCCCAACCGCTGCGCCACGCCAGGGCCAGTACGCACAAGGCCGACGGCACGCCCCATTCACTGGCCCATTGCAAGATCGCCTGATGGGGGTGGGCGGCAATCTTGTTGGCAATATCGGCAAAGTGCATCGGCCCGAACCCCAGCCAGGGCCGCTCGGCCACCATATGCCAGGCTTGCCACCAGATCGGGCCGCGTCCCGACAGCGAGGTGGTCAGACGATCACTGGCCGCGTTGACGATTTCGATCCCCAGGTAGTCGGCCAGCACCGTGAACGTCAGCCAATACAACACCAGCCCGACGCACACGGCGCCCAATTGCCAGATAACCCAGCGGCGCGCCCATGGTCCCAATAGAACGAGTACCGCTCCGGCGACACCCAGGCCAAGCCAGGTTCCCCGGGTGCCGCCACTGATCGCGATCAGCCACCAGACACAGAGCAGCACAAAAATCCCGCTCCTGAACGGGCGGGAAAACGTGGGCATCAGCAAGGGAAGCGCCAGCAAAGGCAAGGTGAACGTCTGAAACTGGCCGTAAAAACGCTTGTTGGAAAAGCTCCAGAGCAGGAGGTCCGGGTCCAGCGTTGGCTTCCCGCTGGTGAACGCCAAGGTGCCGGCATACAGATACTGGATCGACTTGATCAGGCAGAGCATCACCACGATCACCATCAACACCCGGTCCAGTGACTCGTCACCCCGGCGGCGAAGCAAGGCAAACGCCACGGCAATCGCGCCACAGCTGACGAACAACGCCACTTCGACAAGTGCCCACAACGGCTGACGAGCCAGCGCCGAAGACACCAGCCCCAGGGCTATCACCAGCGCCACACCGACCGCCGTGGACCGGTCCACCAACCACTCTCCACAGGCAACCGACAGTCCATACAGCACGGCACACAAGCCAATGGCGATCTGCATCACGCGCTGCAGGTCATGCCCACTGACTGGCAGGCAGATGCCCAGCGTCAGCAGGCACACCACCACGACCAGAAAAATATTGCCACGCTGCTGTAGGGACAATGACATGGGCCACCTTTACATCCATGCAGAAGGTTGGGCTGTCAGGCCCCGCTGGTATCGCAACCCTTGGCGATGTATTTCGCTTCAGCTGTCGTGGTGCATTTCCAGCCGGTGGTGGCGCTGCGCGTCAGGGTGATGGTCTTGCCCAGCACGGGCGCAGGCGCGTCGAGTATTTCGCAGTTGAGGGAGCCGGCACCGGTAGCGACGTCGCCAGTCACCTCGATCCGGCAGTTGGCGGTGGGGCTGGTGCCGCCGATCAGCGCCAGGGTCGGTACGGTGCCCTGGTTGAGGGTGTCTTCATAGCCTGCCTTCAAGGCGGAGATTTCAGCCAGACCCGCAGTGAACTTGGCCTTGGCCTGGTGGGTGGTGTACATGGGCAGGCCGATGGTGGCCAATATGCCGATGATTGCCACGACGATCAGCAGCTCGATCAAAGTAAAACCTTTCTGACGCATCACTTTCACTCTCCAGAATAGAACTCATGACGAGGCACATCCTGCGCCCCGTATTTCACAGCGGCGCCAGTGTACTCATCGGCGAGCACTCCATCGCGTCCAGGACGCACAATCTGACATTTTATCCTTCGCCGCCAGCGTGTCTGACTCTGTCACCTGACTAAGCTATGAATCTTCGACGACCTGCATGCGGAATCGCAACATGAACGACGCGTCAACGCTCTACGCCTGGGAAGGCATCAACCGCAAGGGACGCAGGGTGTCCGGGCAAACTGCGGGGCACAGCCCGGCAATGATCAAGGCCCGGTTGCGCCAGCAAGGTATCAGCCCGGAGCGGGTGCGCAGAAAAACACCGGGGCTGCCCAGTTTTGCCCCCGCGATAAGCCCTGCCGAAATCGCGCTGTTCACTCGCCAGTTGGCCACGCTGCTCAAAGCCGGCATTCCCCTGCTGCAAGCCCTGGACATCATCGCTGAAGGCTTCGAAAACCGGTCGTTGCGCGAGCGGGTTCAAGGACTGAAGCAGGACATTGCGGCGGGCAACAGCCTGACGATGGCGCTGCGCAGACACCCCCGTCAGTTCGATGACCTGTATTGCAATCTGGTTGCAGCCGGCGAGCAGGCGGGCGCTCTGGAAACCCTGCTGGAGCGGGTAGCGATTCACCTGGAAAAAAGCCAGCAGCTCAAGGCCAGAATCAAGAAAGCCATGACCTACCCTGTGGCGGTTCTGGTCATCGCCAGCCTGGTCAGTGCGATCCTGCTGATCCATGTCGTGCCACAGTTCCAGAACCTGTTCGCCGGCGTGGGCAGCCAACTGCCCAGCCTGACCCTGCACGTCATCGCGCTGTCCGAGTTCATGCAGC
This sequence comes from Pseudomonas sp. SDO524_S393, assembly GCF_054071875.1. Taxonomy (NCBI): domain Bacteria; kingdom Pseudomonadati; phylum Pseudomonadota; class Gammaproteobacteria; order Pseudomonadales; family Pseudomonadaceae; genus Pseudomonas; species Pseudomonas sp. SDO524_S393. The sequence continues at coordinate 25,489 of NZ_JBSVVZ010000050.1, forward strand.
GCGCGTGGTGGGCCGTGTTGCTGGGCATTGGTGCCGGGCTTGTCGGGTTGCGTCACGCGTATCGCACCTCGCCCGGTTTTCGCGAAAGGCTCGATGCGGGTTTGTTGAAAACGCCCCTGGCAGGCACACTGCTGAAAAAAACGGCTGTGGCCCGCTACGCGCGCACACTTTCAACCACCTTTGCAGCGGGTGTTCCACTATTGCCGGCACTGGACTCGGTGGCAGGCGCCGTCGGGAGCGGGCCGTTCAGACAGGCGATCGAACATATGCGTCACGCTGTATCGACCGGTATACCGTTGAACCATGCCATGACGGCCAGCGGCCTGTTTCCCGGCATGGCCATCCAGATGACCGCCATCGGCGAGGAGTCGGGCACCCTGGACCGCATGCTGGAAAAAGTCGCCAGCCACTACGAGGCCGATGTGGATAACCTGGTCGATCATCTCACCAGCCTGATGGAGCCGCTGATCATGGTGGTATTGGGCGGCATCGTCGGCGGGCTGGTCATTGCGATGTACCTGCCGGTATTTCAGCTGGGCAGTGCATTTTGAGCCTGCTGCTGAGTCAACAACCCTGGGCCTTCGTCGGGCTGGCGCTGGTACTGGGCCTGATTGTGGGCAGCTTCCTCAATGTGCTGGTGTGGCGCCTGCCGAAAATCCTCGAGCGCGAATGGCGCGCCCAGGCCCATGAAGTACTCGGGCTGCCCGGCGATCCGGCCGCTCCGCCCTACAACCTGATGCGACCCAACTCCTGCTGCCCCCATTGCAATCATCCGATCCGCCCCTGGGAAAATATCCCGCTGCTCAGCTACATCATGCTCAGAGGGCGTTGCGCCCATTGCCGTGGAACCATCAGTGCCCGCTACCCCTTTACCGAGCTGGCCTGCGGGCTGCTCTCGGCGGTGGTCGCCTGGCACTTCGGCTTTGGCTGGCAAGCAGGCGCCGTGTTGCTGTTGAGCTGGGGACTGCTGGCGATGAGCTTGATCGACGCACACCATCAGTTGTTGCCCGACGTACTGGTGTTGCCCTTGCTCTGGCTGGGGCTGATCGCCAACAGCCTGGGCGGCTGGGTGGCGTTGACCGACGCACTTTGGGGAGCGGTCATCGGCTACATGAGCCTGTGGACGGTGTTCTGGCTGTTCAAATGGGTGACCGGCAAGGACGGAATGGGCCATGGAGACTTCAAGCTGTTGGCCCTGCTGGGCGCCTGGGGTGGCTGGCAAATTCTACCAATGACGCTGTTGATGTCCTCGCTGGTGGGCGTGATTGCCGGGCTGATTCTGCTGCGGTTGCGCAAGGCCCAGGCGTCGACGCCGATGCCGTTTGGTCCGTATCTGGCGATTGCCGGCTGGATTGCATTGCTCTGGGGTGGTCAAATAACCGACTTCTATTTGCAGTCTGTCGGTTTCAGATGACCACTTCTGTTGCAACACCCTGGATTCTCGGCCTCACAGGCGGCATTGGCAGCGGCAAGAGCGCGGCGGCCCAACACTTTATCGACCTGGGTATCGACCTGGTCGACGCCGACCACGCCGCGCGCTGGGTGGTCGAGCCGGGGCGTCCGGCGCTGGCCCGCATCGCCGAACACTTTGGCGATGGCGTGCTTCAACCGGACGGCCAACTGGATCGCGCGGTGCTGCGCAAGCGCATCTTTGAAAACCCCGAAGAGCGCCTGTGGCTGGAAGCCTTGCTGCATCCGCTGATCGGTGAAGAAATTCGCAGCCACCTGGCCCGCGCACAATCACCCTACGCGATCCTGGTGTCACCGCTGCTGATCGAGTCCGGCCAGTACAGCATGACCCAGCGCATCCTGGTGATCGACGTGCCGCAATCGTTGCAGGTACAGCGCACCTTGCAACGTGACGGCATCAGTGAACAGCAGGTGCAGGCGATCCTCAAGGCCCAGTCCAGCCGCGAAGACCGCTTGAGCCATGCCGATGACGTGCTGGTCAACGACAAAGACCTCGCCTGGTTGCACGGCGAGGTCGAGCGACTGCATCACTTTTATCTTACTTTGCGTGGAGGCCGATCATGAGCCAACCCTTGACCGTCGACTGCCCAACCTGCGGCGCCCCCGTGGAATGGAAAGCGACCAACCCCAACCGGCCGTTCTGCTCGGACCGCTGCAAACTCATCGACCTGGGCGCCTGGGCCGCCGAAGACCACAAGATTCCTGTCGCCCCGGATGCCGAGGACGAGCTGTTTTCCGAAGATCTGACACCGCGCCACTAAGGTCGCATAAAGGCATGGATCTGCTGGTCGTCGAGGTTTTCTGCGAGATATTGCAGCTCGTCGGCCAGGTCCTCGAACGTACGTACGCCTTTGCTCTGCTGCACCACCGCGCTGAGCATCGCACGCAGGGTCAACCCCGGGTCAAAGCCAATTTCCTGTGCCGCATCCTGGCTTCTGCGCAACTCCTGCCGTGCCCACTCGTACACCCCCATGATTCGCCCCGCCGTGTTGCCCATGAATAGTGCGCAAAGCATGGGCCTGCCTGGATAGGCAGGGTTTGATCTGGGTCAACGCGTTGAGTCGTCGTCTTTCCACGGGGCCGAGAGGTAACGCGAGCGATTGAACGTCTCCAGCCATTCAGGGCAAAACACCACCAGCGCGCTGACCACCATCCCGTTGATAAAGGCCTCTGGAAAAATCATCAGCCACAGGTAACCGACAAAATCCTCCAGCCATTCCGGCATCGCGAAACGACCGTCCAGCCACAGCAACCCCAGGCCCGCCAGCAGGCAGAGCAACGCCGACAGCGCGGCCGCAAAAAAACCGGAGCAGAAGATATAGACAAAGGGGTTACGCGGTTGCGCGCGCTCGACCACCAGCGCGCAGGCTTCAGTCACCAGCACCGGCAGCACGACCAGCAACAGGCCATTGATACCCAGAGCTGCCAGGTCCTGGCGCCCCAGCGCCATCAAGCCTACCTGCGCCGCAAACCCTCCCACGACCGCCAGGGGCCAATCCAGCAGCAGCGTGACCGCCGTCATGCCGATAAAGTGATAAGAAACACCGGTATCGAAATCCCGTCGCACCAGCCACAACATGAACAGCGCAAACACGGTGCCGAACAGCAGGTGCTGGCGCCGCCGGTCGGCAAACAGCTCGACCCAAGGCGCGCGCAGGGTCGCCCACATCACTACAGGCGCGTACATCAGCCAGCCGATGCTGAGGGTTTCCGGCGCCAGGACCGCTGCGCCGATCACGGTTTCACCCGTTCCAGGTGCCGAGCGTCAAGAAGCGAGTGCTCCGAAAATAGCCTCGATAAACACTTCACGGCGTACTCCCTTGCCTGGGTAACGGTCGAGTGACCAGTCTACACCGACCTTTTGCGGCAGGACTTCCTGCGGTCATCATTTGGGCGCTAAGCTGCTAGCTATGGATGACTCTGATTACTTGCGCCTGCTCACCGTGGCAGCCGAACAAGCCAACGCATTCCTGTCCAATGCCCGCAAATGGGAGCGTGAGCGTTGGGTCTGCCAACGCCTGCTGCAAGGCTTGAATGTGCCCTATCGCGCCGAAGAGTTTCATGCCGCCGGGCAGGAACCACCGGATGTGCTGTTTCGCGATGCCAGTTTCGAAGTGTTTTTCGTGCTGGATGAAGGCAGGCGCCTGAACGACGAATGGCGTGACGAGTTGCTACGCCGACGCAGTGCCTTTTCACTGAGCCAACTGGTGAGGCGCGAAGCCAAACCCCGGCGTATTCCGGCCCATGAGTTTCTGTTACGCCTGGCACCAACCCTGCGCAAGAAAGCGCACAACTATAAAGAGCGCGGCATGGACCTGGGGGAGCTGGATATCGTCGCCTTCACCAGCCTCAAGCGCGAAGTGCTGGACCTCAATAGCCACTTCCCTCCCCCCACCGAATACCTGCGCCAGGGATGGCGCTCGCTGTCACTGGTCGGACCGACCTTTGCGCGGGTGTTGTTTGCCCATCCCGACGCGCCGGACTTCTTGCGCAACAATCTGGGGCGCAGCATAGTGTTCGACGTGGGCATCAGCCTGTGACTCGGGCACAGGCTACGCTTGTGGCAATGCCTGTAACGTGGCGCCCCTTTGCAACGTCTACCTGACGAGGCCTTTATGACCAGTCGCCTGAACCCCGATGACCAACAGCATGTCGAAGAGTACCTGCAACTGTCCCAGAACCGAGTCGAGCGCAAGCCTTTCCGGCCTTGGCTGCTCCTCGGTGTGGTGCTGGTGGTGGTGATCGGGCTCGGACTGCTGAGCCGCCTTTTGAGTTACCTGACGCTATGAGCTGCCTGGCGCTCGCGGGGGTAACTGCTCCGATTTCTTTTAGCCTTGCGAGATATCCCCATGATCCATCGTATTATTATCGTCGGCGGCGGCGCCGGCGGCCTGGAGTTGGCTACCCGCCTGGGTAAGACTCTGGGCAAGCGCGGCACTGCCAGCATCACGCTGGTGGACGCCAACCTGACCCATATCTGGAAACCCCTGCTGCACGAAGTGGCCGCTGGCTCCCTGAACTCTTCGGAAGACGAACTCAACTATGTCGCCCAGGCGAAATGGAACCACTTCGAGTTTCAGCTGGGACGCATGAGCGGGCTCGACCGTGAACAAAAGAAAATCCAGCTGGCCGCCACCCTCGACGAAGAAGGCCGCGAACTGTTGCCTGCCCGTGTGCTGGGTTATGACAGCCTGGTGATCGCGGTCGGCAGCACCACTAATGACTTCGGCACCGAAGGTGCGGCGCAGCATTGTCTGTTCCTCGACACCCGTAAACAGGCCGAACGCTTCCATCAGCAACTGCTCAACCATTATCTGCGCGCCCACGCCGGACAGACGGACGCCGTGGAGCAGATCAGCGTTGCCATCGTCGGTGCCGGCGCGACGGGCGTCGAGCTGGCCGCCGAGCTGCACAACGCCGCCCATGAGCTGGCGGCCTATGGTCTTGACCGCATCAAACCGGAAAACATGCACATCACCCTGATCGAAGCCGGCCCGCGGGTGCTGCCTGCCCTGCCGGAGCGTATCGGCGGGCCTGTGCATAAAACCCTGGAGAAACTTGGGGTGACAGTGCTGACCAACTCGGCAGTCAGCGAAGTGACGGCGGATGCATTGATCACCAGCAGCGGCCAGGTCATTCCAGCCAGCCTGAAGGTCTGGGCCGCCGGGATCCGCGCTCCGGGCTTCCTGAAGGACATCGATGGCCTGGAAACCAACCGTATCAACCAACTGCAAGTGTTGCCGACCCTGCAAACCACGCGTGACGAAAACATCTTCGCCTTTGGCGACTGTGCAGCCTGCCCGCAACCGGGCACCGATCGCAATGTGCCGCCGCGAGCCCAGGCCGCTCACCAGCAAGCCTCGTTGCTGGCCAAATCGCTGAAGTTGCGCATTGAGGGCAAGGACCTGCCCACCTACAAGTACACCGATTACGGCTCGTTGATTTCGCTGTCGCGGTTCTCGGCGGTGGGTAACTTGATGGGCAACCTCACCGGTAGTGTGATGCTGGAAGGCTGGTTGGCGCGGATGTTCTATGTGTCGCTGTACCGCATGCACCAGATGGCGCTGTATGGCTTCTTCCGCACGGCGATGCTGATGCTGGGGAGCAAGATTGGCCGAGGCACCGAGCCCAGGCTAAAACTTCACTAACAGCGCAAACCACTGTGGGAGCGGGCTTGCTGGCGAGAGCGGTGTGTCAGGCAGTACATCTGTCACTGATCCACCACATTCGCGAGCAAGCCCGCTCCCACATTTTTCCAGCAGTCAGTTCAAAAATTGTGAGCAAAAAAAATCCCCGTATCTTTCGATACGGGGATTTTTAATATGGTCGGGGTAAGGGGATTCGAACTCCTGACATCCTGCTCCCAAAGCAGGCGCGCTACCGGACTGCGCTATACCCCGGTAAAAAAAAGGCGACCTTTCAGTCGCCTTCTTCGATCAGCGCTTTTGGCCTCTGATCTTAAGATTCGATCCCAGAATTAACTGGTTTCAAAAATGGTGGGTCGTGTGGGATTCGAACCTACGACCAATTGGTTAAAAGCCAACTGCTCTACCAACTGAGCTAACGACCCAAATATGGTCGGGGTAGGGGGATTCGAACTCCCGACATCCTGCTCCCAAAGCAGGCGCGCTACCGGACTGCGCTATACCCCGGTTTGAAATTGGCTCCGTGACCAGGACTCGAACCTGGGACCCAATGATTAACAGTCATTTGCTCTACCGACTGAGCTATCACGGAACTGCATATTTCAAAGTACAACTTTTACTGCTTTACAACGTTCTCTTCAACCGTCCGTATCGCTACGTTCGTGCCTCTGAGGCGCGCTATTCTACAATCTTAAAAACCCCTGTCAACCCTTTAAATTGCTTTTAAGACAATGATTTGCGCTTGTTTCTGATTTCTTCTTGGGGAGAAGAAACCCGTGGGCTGACGTTGCTGCGGGGCGCACTTTACAAGCCTTTGCCTTACAGTTCAACGCCCTATCGAAAAAAAAGGCCCCGCGATGCAGGGCCTTCTTTTGTCACACAGCAGTCCGGACTCAGTGGAAGACGATTTCGTCGTTTTCCACACTCGCCGTGACACGGGTGCCCGGCATGAAGCTTCCCGACAGGATCAACTGGGCCAACGGGTTCTCGATCCAGCGTTGGATCGCACGCTTCAGGGGCCGTGCACCATACACCGGGTCGTAACCCACCGCGATCAGCTTGTCCAACGCCTCGCTGCTCAATTCCAGGTCCAGCTCACGCTCGGCCAGACGGCTGCGCAGGCGACCCAGCTGGATCTCCGTGATGCCCGCAATCTGATCCCGCGCCAAAGGCTCGAAGATCACCACTTCGTCGACCCGGTTGATGAATTCCGGACGGAAGTGCGTGGTCAGCGCATCCATGACCGCAGCACGCTGGGCTTCGCGATCCCCTACCAACTCCTGGATCTGCGCCGAGCCCAGGTTGGAGGTCATCACGATCACCGTGTTGCGGAAATCCACGGTACGCCCGTGACTGTCCGTCAGACGGCCATCTTCCAGCACTTGCAGCAGGATGTTGAATACATCCGGGTGTGCCTTCTCGACCTCGTCCAGCAGAATCACCGAGTAAGGCTTGCGCCGCACTGCTTCGGTCAGGTAACCACCCTCTTCATAACCCACATAGCCCGGTGGCGCACCGATCAGACGAGCCACGGAGTGTTTCTCCATGAACTCAGACATGTCGATGCGTACCATGGCCTCTTCGGTGTCAAAGAGGAACTCGGCCAAGGCCTTGCACAGCTCGGTCTTGCCCACGCCGGTCGGGCCGAGGAACATGAACGAACCGCTCGGACGGTTCGGGTCGGCCAAGCCGGCACGGGAGCGCCGTACCGCGTTGGACACCGCCACCACCGCCTCTTCCTGGCCGATGACGCGCTGATGCAACAGGCTTTCCATTTTCAGCAGTTTGTCGCGTTCTCCTTCAAGCATTTTCGACACAGGAATGCCGGTCCACTTGGAGACGACTTCGGCAATTTCCTCCTCGGTCACCTTGCTGCGCAGTAACTGGTTCTCGCTTTGGCCATGTTGATCGACCATCTGCAGGCTACGCTCCAGGTCCGGGATCACCCCGTACTGCAACTCGGCCATGCGGTTCAGGTCACCTTTACGCCGCGCGGCTTCCAGTTCCTGACGGGACTGCTCGATCTTTTGCTGGATCTGCGCAGAACCCTGCACTTCAGCTTTTTCCGAGGTCCAGACTTCTTCCAGGTCCGAATACTCACGCTCCAGACGCACAATCTCTTCCTGGAGTTTTTCCAGGCGTTTCTTCGCCGCATCGTCCTCTTCTTTCTTGAGGGCCTGGGATTCGACCTTCAGTTGAATCAAGCGGCGATCCAGACGGTCGAGCACTTCCGGCTTGGAATCGATTTCCATGCGAATGCGGCTCGCCGCTTCGTCGATCAGGTCGATGGCCTTGTCGGGCAACTGACGGTCAGTGATGTAGCGATGGCTCAATTTGGCCGCCGCAATAATCGCACCGTCGGTGATCGCCACCTTGTGGTGGACCTCATAGCGCTCTTTCAGGCCACGCAGGATCGCGATGGTGTCCTCTTCGCTCGGCTCTTCCACCAGCACTTTCTGGAAACGACGCTCAAGGGCCGCGTCCTTTTCAATGTACTGGCGGTACTCGTTCAGCGTGGTGGCACCAACGCAATGCAATTCACCCCGCGCCAACGCCGGCTTGAGCATGTTGCCGGCATCCATCGAGCCTTCGCCCTTGCCGGCGCCGACCATGGTGTGCAGCTCGTCGATAAACAGGATGATCTGCCCTTCCTGCTTCGACAGTTCGTTCAGCAAGGATTTCAAACGCTCTTCGAACTCGCCACGGAACTTGGCGCCGGCGATCAGCGCGCCCATATCCAGGGACAGCAGGCGCTTGCCCTTGAGGCCGTCCGGCACCTCGCCATTGATGATGCGCTGGGCCAGGCCTTCGGCAATCGCGGTCTTACCCACGCCAGGCTCGCCGATGAGTACCGGATTGTTCTTGGTGCGACGTTGCAGCACCTGGATGGTGCGACGGATTTCATCGTCACGGCCGATCACTGGGTCGAGCTTGCCGTCTTCGGCGCGCTTGGTCAGGTCGACGGTGTATTTATCCAGGGCCTGACGCGACTCCTCATGATTGGGGTCGTTCACCGCGTCGCCACCACGCAGGTTGTTGATGGCATTTTCCAGGGCTTTCTTGCTTACGCCCTGGCCCAGCAGCAACTTGCCCAGTTTGCTGTTTTCGTCCATGGCGGCGAGCAGCGCCAGTTCGCTGGAGATGAACTGATCACCCTTTTGCTGGGCCAGACGGTCCGCCTGATTGAGCAGGCGCGCCAACTCCTGCGACATGTTCACGTCGCCGGTGGGGTTCTGGATTTTCGGCAATTGGTCGAGCTCTTTGCTCAACTCCTTGCGCAGGCTGTTGACGTCAAAGCCCACTTGCATCAGCAAGGGTTTGATGGAGCCACCTTGTTGTTCGAGCAGCGCCTGCATCAAGTGCGCGGGCTCGATGGCCGGATGGTCGAGGCCGACTGCCAGGGATTGGGAGTCGGATAAGGCCAATTGTAATTTGCTGGTTAAACGATCAATACGCATTAGTCACCTTCCTTTTGAGCAGGCCGGAGCTAGTAAACACATCCTGAATGAAGAAACCTGCCAGATGCCCTTATAGATGGGGTGGATTTTGCAGGATTCAAGCAGGCGATGCGTGATATGGATCAGGAGAGTCTAGCGCTCGAGCCAGATAAGGGAGGCGAATCGACCGGTGCGCGGGCTGCGACGGTAGGAAAAGAAGCGCGGGTCGGTGACGGTGCAGAAACCACCACCATACACAGCAGTAATGCCGCGCGCGGCGAGCCGCAGGCGAGCCAATTGATAGATGTCGGCCATGAACTTGCCCGGATTATGGCTCGGCACAAAGGCCTCGGCGGTGATCGGCAACTGCTGCATGAAGGCTTCACGCACTTCCGGGCCGACCTCGAAGGCTCCCGGGCCAATCGCAGGGCCGAGCCATACGAGCACTTGATCAGGCGCCACATCGAGGCTTTCGACAGCCACTTCCAGCACGCCTGCCGCCAGTCCACGCCAGCCAGCGTGGGCCGCCGCCACGCAAGTGCCTGCACGGTTGCAGAACAACGCAGGCAAGCAATCGGCCGTCATGGCCGTGCAAGCGATACCCGGAGTGCTGGTCCAACTGCCATCGGCTTCGACGGTGAGGCTCGGGTCAGCCTCGACCACCGTCACCCCGTGAACCTGACGCAACCAGGCGGGCGTGATATCAAAGGCATCAGTGAGACGACGGCGATTTTCCAGGACAGCTTCCAGGCTGTCCTCGACATGATCGCCCAGGTTCAAGCTGTCGAACGGCGCCGCACTGACGCCGCCCGCACGGGTGGTGACGCAGGCTTTTACCCGGGCCGGCGCGGGCCAGTCTGGGATCAGCCAGTCACTCATCCGACAAATGCCTCGCGATCCTGCTTGAGCAGCGACAACAGCCAGACGAAGTCGTCCGGCAGTTCCGATTCCCAGCTCATGCGTTTACCACTCGTCGGATGATCCAGCTCCAGGAAGCGCGCATGCAGCGCCTGGCGCGGGAAGTTCTTCAAGGATTCCACCATGGTTGCACTGGCCGCCGGCGGAATACGGAAACGACCGCCGTAGGCCGGGTCACCGACCAACGGGAAGTTGATATGGGCCATGTGCACACGAATCTGGTGGGTGCGCCCGGTTTCCAATTTGACCCGCACATGGGTGTGGGAGCGGAAACGCTCGAGCACCCGGTAGTGACTGACGGCCGGTTTGCCACCTTCCATCACCGCCATGCGCTGGCGTTGCTGACCGTGGCGGCCAATCGGGGCGTTGATCTTGCCACCCGCCACGACCACGCCGATCACGATGCATTCGTAGATACGGCTGACAGTGCGGCTCTGCAATTGTGCAACCAGTTGCGTCTGCGCCTGAATGGTCTTGGCCACCACCATCAAGCCGGTAGTGTCCTTGTCCAGACGGTGCACGATGCCGCAGCGCGGGACGTTGATGATGTCCGGCACGTGATGCAGCAAGGCATTGAGCAAGGTGCCATCAGCATGGCCGGCCGCCGGATGCACCACCAGGCCCGCAGGTTTGTTGATCACCAGGATGTCGTCGTCTTCGTAGACGATGTCCAGCTCGATGTCCTGGGCGACCCATTCTCCCTGGGCTTCCTGCTCGGCAGTCAGCTCGAGGATCGAACCGCCATGGACGATGTCTCGCGGGCGGATGACCGCCCCGTCCACAGTCAGGCGGCCGTCTTTGATCCAGGCGGAAAGGCGCGAGCGCGAGTGCTCGGCGAATAATTGTGCGGCGACTTGATCGAGGCGTTGGCCGCCCAATTCGGACGGCACCTCTGCGCGAAGTTCAATTTTATCGGACATGCTCAGACTAGGCGTGGCACAGCCTTTGGTTTCGGCTGCGCGCTTGTGGTTAAATACGGCGTCTTTTGCCCCGAGGCTTTCAACGGGGCGCTCATCATAACAGGACGGCCCCGCCCAAGACAGCGGCCGTCATAGGGACGCAAGCCGCCATGCAAGTGAAACACCTGCTGCTGATCGCCATCCTCGCCATGACTGCTGCTTGCTCGTCAACAAAGGAAGTCGTCGACGAAAACCTGAGCGAAGTCGAGCTGTACCAGCTGGCTCAGAAAGACCTGGACAATAATAGCTACACCAGCGCCACGGCCAAGCTGAAGGCACTGGAGTCGCGCTATCCGTTCGGACGCTACGCTGACCAGGCCCAGCTCGAACTGATCTACGCCAATTACAAGAACGCCGAGCCCGAGGCCGCCAAGTCCGCTGCCGAGCGTTTTATTCGCCTGCACCCCCAGCACCCGAACGTGGACTACGCCTACTACCTCAAGGGCCTGACCTCGTTTGACCAGGACGTCGGCCTGCTGGCGCGTTTCCTGCCGCTGGACATGACCAAACGCGACCCGGGCGCCGCCCGCGACTCCTACAACGAGTTCGCCCAGCTGACCAGCCGTTACCCCAACAGCCGCTACGCGCCTGACGCCAAGCAGCGCATGATCTACCTGCGCAACCTGCTGGCGTCCTACGAAATCCACGTGGCTCACTACTACCTGACCCGCCAGGCCTACGTCGCAGCGGCCAACCGTGGTCGTTATGTGGTGGAAAACTTCCAGGAGACCCCTTCGGTGGGTGACGGCCTGGCAGTCATGACCGAGGCCTACCAGCGTCTGCACCTGGATGACCTGGCCAGCACCAGCCTGGAAACCTTGAAGCTCAACTACCCGGACCATCCAAGCCTTAAAGACGGCCAGTTCGTGCCTCAGGTCGCCGAAGCGGACAATCGTTCGTGGCTGAGCAAATACACCCTGGGCCTGATCGAATCCCGTCCTCCGCTGCCGCCGGGAGAAACCCGCGCCAACCAGGACGTGATCAAGCAGTTCCAGGACGCCAAGGACGCCATTCCTTCGGACCTCAAGCCCCACGACGAAAACGGCGACGTGATCGAGGAGGAAGCACCGCAGGCCCTGGGCAACAACCAGGACCGCTCGTGGTTCAGCTACATGACCTTCGGCGTATTCGACTGATCCTCGTCGACAACGCACACAAAGGGAGCCCTTCGAGGCTCCCTTTTTTATGGGCCGATTTTATGGGCTGGTGTTATTGCGCTGTGCGCCTGACACGTCCTTGGCTAAACTGGCGCATTCCTTGTCGAGAAACTGCCCATCATGGTTCGTCTACTGTTCTGGATTGCCGTCATTGCTGCCGCGGTATGGTTCTGGCGCAAATTCAAAAGCCCGGCTGCCAGGCAGCAGCGCAGCGGCGAACCTGACGCGACCCCGATGGTACGCTGCGCCCACTGTGGCGTGCACTTGCCGCAGGATCGCGCACTGAGCTCACGCCAGGAGTGGTATTGCACTCAGGCGCATCTGGAACAGGGCCCGAAATCTATCCAGCGCTGATCCGCCCTTCAGGAGCATAGGGCGCCGGATCGATAATAGGCGGACGCCCCAGCAACAGATCGGCGAACAACTGGCAGGACGCAGGCGCAAGCACCAGCCCATTGCGGTAATGCCCACAATTGAGCCACAGACCTTTGAAGCCCGGAGCCTCGCCGATATAAGGGATGCCCTCCGGCGAGCCTGGCCGCAAGCCGGCCCAGTGGCCCACCACTTCAGCGTCCGCCAGGGCGGGAATCAGCTCCACTGCCGACGCCTTGAGGCTTTCCAGAGCGGTGTCAGTCGGTGTCTTGTCGAACCCTTCATGCTCCAGCGTGCTGCCGATCAGAATGTGCCCGTCACGCCGTGGGATGGCATAGCGCCCCTTGGCCAGCACCATGCTCGACAGGAAATCCGTTGCACATTTGTAGAGAATCATCTGCCCCTTGACCGGCTCCACCGGCAGCGACAGGCCCAGAGTGCGCAACAACTCACCGCTCCAGGCCCCCGCCGCCAACACCACCTGATCACCCGGAATCGGACCGGCGGTAGTGTTCACGCCCACGACACAGCCGGCCTCCAACACAAAACCACGCACTTCACACTGTTCATGAATCGTCACGCCCGGCAATGCCAGCAACGCGGCCTTGAGGGACTTGACCAGACGCGGGTTGCGCACGTTGGCCACGTTCTCCATGTAGATCGCGCGGGAATACCCACCGCCCAGCACCGGGACAGCATCATGGGCCGCCGAAACGTCCACCTTGCTCAGCGGACGGCCTTCACGGGCGGCCCAGGCCAAAGCCTCGGCTTCGTCGTCCAGATCGAGCCAGTACAGACCGGTAGTGTGAACCTCCGGATCCAACCCGGTGGCGGCAAACAAGCGCTGGGCGAGTTGCGGATAGAAGTCCTGGGACCAATGGGCCAGCGCCGTGACAGCCGGGCTGTAGCGCCACGGGTAGAGTGGGGACACAATCCCGCCTCCGGCCCAGGAAGACTCCTGCCCTACCCCTGCACGGTCCAGCAACACCACAGGCCGCCCCTGGGTAGCCAGGTTGAACGCGGTCAACAAACCGATGACTCCACCGCCGACAACTACCACTTGCTCTTGCTTAGCCATTACCTGATCCAGCCGATAAATAGGAACGAGCGCGCTCGGCGCCCCATCATTCAGCATTCGCATCATCGCCCCCAGCACGCTTTGCGGGACATTTCAGGCGAAGCGCCCGGATTGGTCCGCAGGCCCGTACTGGTGAGACTGAAATCGCCGCACGCGTCGCCCGCCATGACCGAATCGACCAGCGGCGTGGCCACCAGGCTGAAATCCTGAGGGCTCAATGCAGCGGTGATTCTATAGCGATCATTGCCCGAGCTGACGCCGCTTGCGTCAATAAAACTGCCGTTCCTCGTATAAAAGCGCTCGAGAAGCTGGGCTTGCTCCATCAACAACGCCACCACCTCGGCGCGATACCCCTTTTTGACGTGACTGCTGTATCCCGGATAAGCGATACCTGCCAGCACCGCAACGATCGCCACGGCGATCAGTAACTCGATCAGGGTAAACCCTTGGCTGTCCTTGCCCATCCCACTGCTCCTTTATTGAAGTTGCCGCCATGACACTCGCTGAAACCGGACACCGGGACCCTCCGCCACACGGGCGTACACCGTTTCCAGTACCGTTCGCGATTGGCCAGCCAAGCCCACCGCCGTCACCCGATACAGGTCGGCGACGGTCTGCGCCGGCAACTGCGCCAATCCCACTGCCGGCCCCAACGCCTGAAGGCCATACAGGCCCCCCTTCAGAGCCATCCACGTCACCGCCGAAACAGGGTTCGTACCGGCACCCAGCACCGAAAACGACTCTGCCGGTGGCGCACAAGTAGCAATCGAGTGACATAACGGTACCGCCGCCGCGCCATGCTGCAGGGTTGACTCTCCCAGCCTGAGACCACTCTCGGCGGTTTGAAACGACTGGTTGCGGTGCCAGAGGCTGCCCGTGACTTTTTGTTGGGATACCGCGCCCTGCATGGACGCCAGGCTCACCAGCGATAGCAGCAGCAGGAAAACCAGACTGATCAACAGCACCATGCCCGACTGCCGCTTCTGAATGAACGCCTTCATGACCCTGCCCTCCCTAACCCAACCGGTTTCGCAACGCCGCCACGACGCTGTAGGTCTGGTCCTTGACCTGCCCTGTCGGGTCCTGGAGCGTGATCAGGATACGGACGCTACGGATCAGCGAAGCGTCCGCTGGCTGCAGATCGTAATGGTCCACGCTCGTCGATATGGGGTTGGCCGCCACGCCGAAACTGATCTCGAATGCCGCTACGTTATCCACCAGCGCCGCCTTCGCCGGTGCCGCGGGGCTGCTGACTTTCAATTGGCCGGTTTCAAAGGTGTAGGTGAGCTGGCGTATCGCAAAACGAATCTGCCCCGGCGCAGGCGCAGGTGCTTGCCCCTCATAAGCCCGGGCACTCCCGGTACAGTCGGAAAGCACCGTCCAGTCGGGCTTGCCCCCGCCGTCCCCGACATCCGCACTGATCAGCGTCAGGGCCTTTGAACTGCCTGAAACGCTCCAACTGACAGGCCGATCAAAAGCCAATGGCGCATCATCGATAAAGGCGACGCCCAGGCAGCCAAACATACCGACCTGACGAATATCCTGAACCAGCTTGCCCAGCGCAAACCGTGCGTCGTCCTGCAGCAACATTGCGGCTTGCTGACTGGCGTGGGTCAGTCGCGTGCTGATCACCACCTGACTCACGCCCAACACCAGCAGCAGGCCGACAGCCAGGGCCAGCAATGACTCCAGAAGACCAAACCCTCGGGCATACGCTTTCATTGCGCCGCTCCCGGCACGCCGGCAATGCGACTGGTCAACGTGAAGGTTTCCCGCGCGCCCGCACTGTTCGCCCCTCTGGCATCGTCCCAACTGATATTGATGGCGACCTCGGTACCGCTGATCGCCACCGTCCCCTTGGCGCTCGCCCCGGCAAATCCGAGGATGTTGGCTTCGAAATCGTGCAGGTCCTGATCACGCACACTGGCACTGCCGAGCGGCGCACGCTCGGCCCGTCCCCCTGAATAATCCGCTGCGGAATTGGCGCGTATCCGGTCGAGCATGTCGTAAGCGATGAAGCTGGCCTGGCTGGTCATCCGCGAGCTGTCGGTGTACTTGAGCGCATTGAGCTGGATCGCCGCCGTGCCGAGCAGGCCGACCGCGAGAATCAGCACCGCGACCAGCACTTCGATCAGCGTCATGCCGGTCTGACAGCGCGGCAAGGCGCGGGTAAAAAGAGTGTTCGGGCTGGCAGGCATTTGCATCGTCGTCCATGTCGAAGGCCAAAGGAGGCAGGTGAAACCTGTTGTGCGACCCAAGACTAGCGCCGGTTTTTCGCGGGCGCTGCTGCGGGAACAAAGGGAAATACTTTGGACGTAAAGGCCATCACTCAGCCCCGGAAACTGGACGCTATACCTAGCTCTCCACTTGAAGAACGACTTCATCCACGGAGGGATGTTCCATGCAACAACGTGGTTTCACGCTGATCGAATTGCTCCTCGGGCTGATCGTGAGCGGACTTCTGGCTCACCTTGCACTGCCCGGTTTCAAGGGCTTGCTGGAATCGCAGCAACGTCAAGGCGCCGCGCAAGCCTTGGCGGGCGGTCTGCGCTATGCGCGCACCGAGGCCATCGCGCGCAACCAAGCGGTGGTTATTCATGCGCTGGACGAAGACTGGTCCCAGGGCTGGCGAGTGATTCTGGATGTAAGCGGGCGCGGCCACCTGGACGACGACAACCCGGTGCTGTTGATTCATCAGGAGAGCGGGCGCGTGCCGATCGTGGGCAACGGCCCCGTGAAGAGCCAGGTGCGCTTCAGCGGCCTGGGCGAGCCGGTGTTTTCAGCGGGAGGTTTTCGTGCCGGTACGGTGCACGTCTGCGCCACGGAGGTGGCGCAAAGTCTGTATCAGATCGTGCTGGCACCCAGTGGGCGCATCAGCCTGCGCAACGACAGAGCCGAGCAGGCGCTGTGCCGGAGCCCTTCCGGCACCTTGGTCGTCAGAGCAGCGAACGGACTCGCAGTTCCTTGGGCATTGAGAACGTGATGTTCTCTTCGCGCCCAGCCAGTTCATCGGCACCCGTAGCACCCCACGCATGCAGTTGCTGGATTACACCGCGCACCAACACTTCCGGTGCGGAAGCGCCTGCCGTGATGCCGATACGCTCGACACCATCGAACCAGCTGCGCTGCATGTCTTCGGCGCCGTCGATCAGATACGCCGGTGTCGCCATGCGCTCGGCCAGCTCGCGCAAGCGGTTGGAGTTGGAGCTGTTGGGGCTGCCGACGACCAGCACCACGTCACACTCGTTGGCCAGTTGCTTGACCGCATCCTGGCGGTTTTGCGTGGCGTAGCAGATGTCGTCCTTGCGCGGCCCGCCAATGGCCGGGAAACGACTGCGCAAGGCGTCGATCACACGGCTGGTGTCGTCCATGGACAAGGTAGTCTGAGTAACGAATGCCAGGCGGTCCGGGTTGTGCACCTGCAAGTCAGCGACGTCTTTTTCGTCTTCGACCAGGTAGATGGCGCCGCCATTGCTGGCGTCGTACTGGCCCATAGTGCCTTCGACTTCCGGATGGCCGGCGTGGCCGATCAGGATGCACTCACGACCGTCGCGGCTGTAGCGCGCGACCTCGATGTGCACCTTGGTCACCAGCGGGCAGGTGGCATCGAACACCTTCAGCCCACGGCCTGCCGCTTCGGAACGTACGGCCTGGGACACACCGTGGGCACTGAAGATAACGATTACGTCGTCCGGCACCTGGTCGAGTTCCTCGACAAAGATCGCGCCGCGCGCGCGCAGGTCCTCAACCACGAACTTGTTGTGCACGACTTCATGGCGCACATAGATCGGCGGACCGAAGACTTCCAGGGCGCGGTTGACGATTTCGATCGCCCGGTCCACGCCGGCGCAAAAGCCACGGGGGTTGGCGAGTTTGATTTGCATGCTGTGCCTCGTGTCTTGCAGCGCAAGAAATTGGATCAACTCAGCTCTATAAGAGTAAGCCTTTGTGGGAGCCGGGCTTGCCCGCGATGCAGACGACTCGGTGTATCAGGTACACCGAGGTGATGCAATCGCAGGCAAGCCAGCTCCCACACAAGCCCGACACTCACAGGGCCTGATCTTCTGTTAGATCGCTTTAACGCTGATGATTTCAACATCAAACGTCAAGGTTTTACCGGCCAGCGGGTGGTTGAAATCGATGGTCACTTGCGCGTCATCGAAGGTTTTAACCACCCCTGGAAGTTCGGTGTTCGCCGCGTCATTGAAGATCACCAGCAGGCCTTCCGACAGCTCCATGTCCTGGAACTGCGAACGCGGAATAATCTGCACGTTCTGCGGGTTGGGCTGGCCAAACGCGTTTTCCGGCTGGATTTGCAGGGTGCGTTTGTCACCGGCCTTGAAACCGAACAGGGCGGCTTCAAAACCTGGCAGCAGGTTGCCATCACCGACCTTGAAGGTCGCCGGGGCCTTGTCGAACGTGCTGTCGACCGTGTCGCCATTCTCCAGGCGCAATGCGAAATGCAAAGTGACTTCCGTGTTCTGGCCGATGCGTTGCTCAGCCAATACCTGATCAGTCATTGACGGTCTCTCCGGTTTTCTTGCTCTTGAACATGTCCAGCGCCAGCATGATTGCACCGACGGTGATGGCGCTGTCGGCGAAGTTGAACGCCGGGAAGTACCAGCGGTTCTGCCAATGCACCAGGATGAAATCGATCACATGGCCCAAAGCAATGCGGTCGTACAGGTTGCCCAGCGCACCGCCCAACACCAGGGCCAGGGCGATGGCCAGCCAGGTGTCGTCCCGACCCAGACGCTTGAGCCACACCACCAGCACGGCACTGACCACCACGGCGATCAAGGCAAACAACCAGCGCTGCCAGCCGGAGCTGTCTGCCAGGAAGCTGAAGGCCGCGCCGGTGTTGTAGGCCAGGGTCCAGCTGAAGTAATCAGGGATGATGACGATCTGCTGGTACATCTGCAGTGCGCCCTCGAAATGAGCCTTGCTGAGCTGGTCGATGACCAGCACCAGCACGCTCAATACGAGCCAGCCCAGACGTCCAAAACGACTGGCTTCAGGCATAGTGGCGAACCTCGCCAGTGCCGCTGATGTTGTCGACGCAACGACCGCAGATCTCTGGGTGCTCAGGGTTCACACCGACATCCTCACGGCAGTGCCAGCAACGGGCGCACTTGGCGAAAGCAGACTTGACCACCTTGAGTTTGAGACCCGGCACTTCGGTCGCGACCGCATCCGCCGGCGCCTGGGCAAACGGTGCAAGGCTCGCAGTAGAGGTGATCAGTACGAAACGCAGCTCGTTGCTCAGCTTGGACAAGTCGGCGGTCAGGCCGTCTTCGGCAAACAGAGTGACTTCGGCTTGCAGGTTACCGCCAACGGCCTTGGCCGCACGCTGCACTTCCAGTTCCTTGTTCACCGCGACCTTGACGGCCATGACGCCTTCCCAGTACTCGCGACCCAGTTCGAAGTCGGCCGGCAACTCCGTGAGGCCTTCGTACCAGGTATTGAGCATCACCGACTCGTTGCGCTCGCCCGGCAGGTATTCCCACAGCTCGTCGGCGGTGAAGGCCAGGATTGGCGCGATCCAGCGCACCAGCGCTTCGCTGATATGGTACAGCGCGGTTTGCGCCGAACGGCGCGCCTTGCTGTTGGCGCCGGTGGTGTACTGGCGGTCCTTGATGATGTCGAGGTAGAACCCGCCCAGCTCCTGCACGCAGAAGTTGTGGATCTTCGAGTAGACGTTCCAGAAGCGGTATTCGGCGTAGTGTTCCTGCAACTCGCGTTGCAGCAACAGGGTACGGTCCACGGCCCAACGGTCCAGGGCGAGCATGTCTTCGGCCGGGAGCAAGTCGGTGGCCGGGTTGAAACCGGTCA
Organism: Pseudomonas sp. SDO524_S393; assembly: GCF_054071875.1. Taxonomy (NCBI): domain Bacteria; kingdom Pseudomonadati; phylum Pseudomonadota; class Gammaproteobacteria; order Pseudomonadales; family Pseudomonadaceae; genus Pseudomonas; species Pseudomonas sp. SDO524_S393. The sequence goes on from NZ_JBSVVZ010000050.1 coordinate 44,857, forward strand.
GGTTCGACAGCAGGAAGCGCGCGGTGTTACGGATACGGCGATAGGCATCGGCGCTGCGCTGCAGGATCTGCTCCGACACGGCCATTTCGCCCGAGTAGTCCGTCGAGGCAACCCACAGGCGCATGATGTCGGCGCCCAGGGTGTCGTTGACCTTTTGCGGTGCGATCACGTTGCCCAGCGACTTGGACATCTTGCGACCGTTTTCGTCGACGGTGAAACCGTGGGTCAGCAGCTCGCGGTACGGTGCGTGATCGTCGATGGCGCAACCGGTCAGCAGCGACGAGTGGAACCAGCCGCGGTGCTGGTCGGAGCCTTCCAGGTACAGGTCGGCACGCGGGCCGCTTTCGTGGCCCATTGGGTGCGAACCGCGCAATACGTGCCAATGGGTGGTGCCGGAGTCGAACCACACGTCGAGGGTGTCGCTGATCTTGTCGTACAGCGGCGCTTCGTCGCCCAGCAGCTCGGCGGCGTCCAGTTTGAACCAGGCTTCGATGCCCTCGACTTCGACGCGCTTGGCGACCTCTTCCATCAGCTCGACGGTACGCGGGTGCAGCTCGCCGCTTTCCTTGTTCAGGAAGAATGGGATCGGCACGCCCCAGTTACGCTGACGCGAGATGCACCAGTCCGGACGGTTGGCGATCATCGAGTGCAGGCGCGCCTGCCCCCAGGCCGGCACGAACGTGGTGTCTTCGATGGCCTTGAGCGCACGTTTGCGCAGGGTTTCGCCGCCGTTCGGCTCTTTGTCCATACCAATGAACCACTGCGCGGTGGCGCGGTAGATCAGCGGCGTCTTGTGGCGCCAGCAGTGCATGTAGCTGTGCTTGATGGTTTCGGTGTGCAGCAACGCACCGACTTCCGTCAGCTTGTCGATGATCGCCGGGTTGGCCTTGAAGATGAACTGGCCACCGAAGAACTCCAGCGACGGCGCATAGACACCGTTGCTCTGCACCGGATTCAGGATGTCGTCGTTGACCATGCCGTAGGCTTTGCAGGTCACGAAGTCGTCCACGCCGTAGGCCGGCGAGGAGTGAACGATACCGGTACCGGCGCCCAGCTCCACGTAGTCGGCCAGGTATACCGGCGACAGGCGGTCGTAGAACGGGTGACGGAAGTTGATCAGTTCCAGTGCCGAGCCGGTGGTGGTGGCGATCACCGAACCTTGCAGCCCGTAACGGGCCAGGCACGACTCGACCATTTCCTCGGCCAGCACCAGCAGGCGATCACCGGTGTCCACCAGGGCATAGGTGAATTCAGGGTGCACGTTCAGCGCCTGGTTGGCCGGGATGGTCCACGGGGTTGTGGTCCAGATCACGATGGCGGCCGGCTTGGCCAGCGACGCCAGGCCGAAAGCCTCGGCCAGCTTGGCGTCGTCGGCGATCGGGAAGGCCACGTCGATGGTCGAGGACTTCTTGTCTTCGTACTCGACTTCCGCTTCGGCCAGGGCCGAACCGCAATCGAAGCACCAGTTCACAGGCTTGAGGCCTTTGAACACGAAACCGCCCTTGACGATTTCGGCCAGGGCACGGATCTCACCGGCCTCGTTCTTGAAATCCATGGTCTTGTAGGGGTTGGCCCAGTCACCCAGCACACCCAGGCGGATGAACTCGGCTTTTTGACCTTCGATCTGCTCGGTGGCGTAGGCCCGGCACAGTTCGCGGGTTTTATCCGCGCCCAGGTTCTTGCCGTGGGTCACTTCGACCTTGTGTTCGATCGGCAGGCCATGGCAGTCCCAACCCGGGACGTACGGCGCGTCGAAACCCGACAGGGTCTTCGAGCGGATGATCATGTCCTTGATGATTTTGTTCAGTGCATGACCGATGTGAATCGTGCCATTGGCATAAGGAGGGCCGTCGTGCAGGACGAATTTCGGACGATCCTTGCCAATTTCGCGCAACTTTCCGTACAGGCCAATACTGTCCCAGCGCTGCAGGATCTGCGGTTCGCGCTGTGGCAGGCCGGCCTTCATTGGGAAGGCGGTGTCCGGAAGGTTTAGCGTGGCTTTATAGTCGGTCATTTAAGGCTCTTCGGTTAGCGATGGGCGCTAGGTGCGGCTAGTGCACGGGCGGCGGCGACATCCGCATTGATCGCCGTTTTCAACGCCTCGAGGGAGGCGAAACGCTGCTCTTCACGCAGCTTGTGGTGGAAAACCACCGTCAAACGCCGGTCATACAGATCACCGGCAAAATCCAAAAGGTGAACTTCCAGGTGGGCCTTGCCATCACCTGCAACCGTGGGCCTGACGCCTATGTTGGCGACTCCGGGCCACGATTGGCCGTCGATATCGACGCTGACCAGGTAGACCCCGGTGAGCGGCACACGACGACGTTTGAGTTGCACGTTGGCGGTTGGCGTGCCCAATTGGCGCGCCAGCTTCTGGCCGTGCAATACCCGCCCGGCAATGCGGAACGGGCGACCGAGCAAACGCTCGGCCAGGGCGAAGTCGGCAGCGGCCAGGGCGTTACGCACCTGGGTACTGCTCACGCGCAGGCCATCCAGTTCGACGGTTTGCGCGGCTTCGACGGTAAACCCCTGGCTGATACCGGCCTGTTGCAGGAAATCGAAATCCCCGACGCGATCGCAACCAAAGCGGAAGTCGTCACCGACCTCCAAGTGCTGCACGCCCAGGCCATCGACCAGGATACGGTCGACGAACTCGGCGGCGCTCAAGCTTTGCAGGCGCTGGTTGAAGGCCAGGCACAGAACGCGGTCCACACCTTCTTCAGCCAGCAGTTGCAGCTTGTCCCGCAGGCGGGCCAAGCGGGCCGGCGCCGTTTCGGGGGTGAAATATTCCCGCGGCTGTGGCTCGAAAATCACCACGCAGCTGGGCACGCCCAACTCGACCGCACGCTCACGCAGCCGGGCCAGGATAGCCTGGTGACCACGGTGAACACCGTCAAAGTTGCCAATAGTGGCGACGCAGCCCCGATGCTCGGGGCGCAGGTTGTGGAGACCTAGAACCAGCTGCATAACGCGCTTCTTGCTCATAAAGTGGTCGATTATAACCACACCCGGCCCCGGACGACAGGCAACAGCGCAGGGCAAATGGATCGAATCGATAAAACAACCGGTTTATCGCGGGAATGTCTCTACCCAAGGGACTTGCGATTGAAATCCCGCAGTCGAAAGCCCAGCAGCAGCAACATACCGAAGTACACCACCACGCCGGCCACGACCAACAGCCCCAGGCGCATGAAACGCTCCAGCATATGCCCCTCATCCCAGGCCGGCATGAAGTGCATCAGGCCCAGCAACACCGCAGACATCGCGGCGACTGAAACCAACAGCTTCAAGGCGAACATCCCCCAGCCGGGCTGCGGTTGAAACATTTCCTGCTTGCGCAGTTGGTAAAACAAAAGGCCGGCATTGATGCAGGCGCCTGCGCTGATGGCCAGCGCCAGGCCCGCATGGGCCAGCGGACCGATGAACGCCAGGTTGAGCAGTTGCGTCACGATCAGCGTGAAGACCGCGATCTTGACCGGCGTACGGATGTTTTGCTGGGCATAGAAGCCAGGGGCCAGCACCTTGATCACGATGATACCCAGCAAGCCGACCGAGTACGCGATCAGCGCCCGCTGGGTCATGGACGCGTCAAACGCACTGAACTGACCGTACTGGAACAACGATACCGTCAGCGGCTCCGCCAGAATCCCCAGGGCCAGGGCGCACGGCAATACCAGTACGAAGCACAGGCGCAGGCCCCAATCGAGGATGCGCGAGTACTCCTGGCGATCCTTGCTGGCATAGGTACGCGACAGCGTCGGCAGCAGAATCGTGCCCAGCGCCACGCCGAGCACGCCGGACGGCAGCTCCATCAGGCGATCGGCGTAGTACATCCACGACACCGAGCCCGACACCAGCAGCGAGGCAAAGGCGGTGTTGATGATCAGGGAAATCTGGCTGACCGAGACCCCGAGGATCGCCGGCAGCATATTGCGCATCACACGCCATACGCCGGTGTCCTTGAGGTTCAGGCGCGGCAGCACGAGCATGCCGATCTTCTTCAAGTGCGGCAGTTGATACAGCAATTGCGCCAGCCCGCCGGCCAGCACGGCCCAGCCCAGGGCCATCACGGGCGGGTCGAAGTACGGTGTGAGGAACAGCGCGAAGAGGATCATGCTGACGTTGAGCAGGGTCGGCACGAACGCCGGCACCGAGAAACGGTTCCAGGTGTTGAGGATCGCTCCGGCAAGGGATGAAAGGGAGATCAGCAATATATAAGGGAAGGTGACGCGCAGCAGGTCCGAGGTCAGCGCGAACTTTTCCGGGGTGTTGGCAAAACCGGGGGCCGTGGCCCAGATCACCCAGGGCGCGGCGAGCATGCCGACAACGGTCACCAGCATCAGTACCAGGGTCAGCAGGCCCGAGACGTAAGCGATAAAGGTGCGGGTCGCTTCTTCGCCCTGCTGGGTCTTGTACTCGGCCAGGATCGGCACGAACGCTTGGGAAAATGCGCCCTCCGCGAAGATGCGTCGCAGCAGGTTGGGCAATTTAAAGGCAATAAAGAAGGCATCCGTAGCCATGCTGGCGCCAAAAATGCGCGCCAGCAGGGTGTCACGCACAAACCCCAGTACCCGGGAGATCATCGTGATAGAGCTGACGGCGGCCAACGATTTGAGCAGATTCATTGAAAGAGATTGCGCCTATTAGATAAAGAGCAGGCGAACAACGCGCCCACTTGTGCGATACTGCGCGCCTGCAACAGCACAGAGCCAAAGCTCGCGAGTTTACAGGTCAAGCGCCGGAAATAAATCACCCGCCTCTTCAGATCGACCACTCAGCAGTTCGCTTCAGCCGGCCTTGACAACCCATCAAGTCATCGGCATGATTCGCGGCCTATTTTGTTTGCTATTTCCTAAAAAGTCTTTCGAGGAGCTCGACGGTGGCCAACTCACCTTCCGCCAAAAAACGTGCAAAACAGGCTGAGAAGCGTCGCAGCCACAACGCCAGCCTGCGTTCCATGGTTCGTACCTACATCAAGAATGTAGTTAAAGCCATCGACACCAAAGACGCTGAAAAAGCCCAAGCTGCTTACGTTCTGGCTGTGCCTGTTATCGACCGTATGGCCGATAAAGGCATCATCCACAAGAACAAGGCCGCTCGCCACAAGAGCCGCCTGAATGGCCACATCAAGGCTCTGAACGTCGCTGCAGCAGCCTGAGTGGTAACAACTGACGTGTAGCCCAGGCTATGCACAGTTAAGAAATGCCCCGAATCGAAAGGTTCGGGGCATTTTTGTTTGCCCTTCATATTTGGCGTACACAGATCAAAATGTGGGAGCGGGCTTGCCCGCGATGAGGGCGTGTCAGCCACGTTATTCAGTG